>JBHBXR010000192.1:0-10049 GCA_041795785.1 Mesocricetibacter sp. | reverse complement strand
GTGCAATAAGTTGTAAAAATAGTGGCTTATGCCACTGTTTTTTACAGCGTATCGACAAAACCTATACGAGCCGTATAGCGTTATTTAATCTGAGCCGCTCTGCGGCTCTTCCATTCAGCCCCGGCGGGGCTGGGTTTAATGAACCTAGCACGGCTCGTGCTAGGTTATTTATCAAAATTAACTTTATCAGCAATCTGAAAAAATAGTGGCTTATGCCACTGTTTTTTATCCGTTATTTCTGTTCCAGCTTAATTTCATCAAACAATTTCTGTACTGCATTATTATCCCGCAAGCGCTCTGCTTTTTCCACTTGGGTACGGGTTAAGTGAGGCGAGAAATAATTAATAAAATCATACATATAATTACGCAAGAAGGTGCTGTGTTTAAATGCGATTTGAGTGGTGCTGGATTTAAACAAATGACTTGCGTCAATAGACACCAAATCGTTATCCGCTTCGGTATATGCCATTGATGCCATTATGCCGACCCCTAATCCTAAGCGCACATAGGTTTTGATAATATCCGCATCGGTTGCGGTAAAAACAATATTCGGCAGAATGCCTGCGCGGTTGAAAGCATAATCCAAATCGGACACGCCGGTGAAACCGAAAGTGTAAGTGACTAACGGATATTTACCCAATTCTTCAATAGTCAGCTTGCGACACTCGGCAAGCGGATGCTCTTTTTTCACAATCACCGAACGATTCCATTTATAGCAAGGCAGCAAAATCACGTCATCAAATAAATATTGCGCTTCCGTGGTAATCGCCAGATCCACCACACCGGACAGTAACGCATCGTAAATTTGCGTCGGAGAACCCTGATGAACGTGTAAACTGACTTCCGGATATTGTTTGGTAAAACGTTCTATCACCGAAGGCAACACATAACGCGCCTGCGTATTGGTGGTGGCGATACGCAGCTCGCCGTGATTCGGGCGGGTATATTCATCGGCAATGGATTTAATCGCTTGAGTTTTCACCAATAACTCACGGGCAATGGCAACAATTTTTCTGCCGGCTGGCGTAATGGCTTTGATATGTTTGCCGTTGCGTTCAAAAATTTCCAATCCCAGTTCGTCTTCCAGTAAACGCACTTGTTTACTGATCCCCGGTTGCGAGGTGTAAAGGGTGTTGGCAGCTTCCGTAATATTCAGGTTTTGATTAACGATTTCAACGATATAACGTAATTGCTGGATTTTCATAAATCTTCCCGTTTTTTGACCGCACTTGTGAAAAGTGCGGTTGTTTTTTTAATTATTTTTTATAACGTTTGCTTAATTCGGAATAACGTTTCACTGCTTTGCGAATTTGTCCCGTTTTCGTGCGGCGACGGGATTTGGTGACGTCCAGTTTGCTTTCCGTTTCCGGCGGCAAACCGACCAATTCACGCAAATAATTGACATTTTGCAGATCCATTTCCTCCCAACCACCGCGCGGTAAGGTTTTCATTAACTTAATGTTGCCGTAACGGATACGGATTAAACGGCTGACCTGAATGCCCTGACTTTCCCATAAACGACGCACTTCACGGTTGCGTCCTTCCATCAAGGTGACATCAAACCATTGATTTAATCCCGTGCCGCCCACGGCTTTAATTTCTTTAAAATTCGCCGGGCCGTCTTCCAATTGAACGCCTTTTCTTAAGCGGCTTAACATCGCGTCATCCACTTGACCGAACACGCGTACCGAATATTCCCGTTCCACTTCGCGGCTCGGGTGCATTAAGCGGTTTGCCAGTTCGCCGTCGGTAGTAAATAACAGTAAGCCCGAGGTGTTAATATCCAACCGTCCCACGGCAATCCAACGGGAACCCGTCAAACGCGGCAAACGGTCGAACACCGTCGCCCTGCCTTCCGGATCGTGACGGGTGCAAAGTTCGCCCTCCGGTTTGTAATACATCAGCACGCGGCACACTTCTTTTTGCGCTTGCAGCAGATTGACGATATGTCCGTCAATCCGAATTTTAACGCCGGAATTGACATCTACTCGATCCCCCAAGGCGGCGATTTTGCCGTCTACGCTGACCCGATTTTCCGCAATCATCGCTTCAATCTCACGACGTGACCCCTGCCCCGCTCTGGCTAATACTTTTTGCAGTTTTTCCCCTTCCGCCTTCGCTTTTTTTATGCCCGATTTTGCCGTATCGGAAACGGCGGAAACTTTGGTAGGCGCACCACTTTTAGAAACGGGCTTAGAATTGACCGCACTTTTTGAATGTCTGCGCGTTTTTTCATCCGGTTTGTTACCGCCGTTCTTTCTGTCATCAAAGTGCGGTCGGTTTTCGTTGAGTTTTGAACGAGTATTTTTTTCAAATTTCATTGCATTTCCTTTGTCGCTTTCCCAAGCGTCTCATTGTTAATTCGGTTAAATAAAAGGTGTGATCGAACCGCTGCCTTCACGCAAAATTACCGGCGTATCTTCGGTTAAATCCACCACGGTGGTCGGCTCTTGCCCCAAGTAGCCGCCGTGAATAATTAAATCCACCTGACGTTCCAATCGATCGCGGATTTCCTCCGGATCCGATTGGGTAATATGTTCCTCATTCGGCAGCATTAACGAACAGGACAAAATCGGCTCGCCTAAGGCTTTTAATAAATCCAAGGCAATGCGGTTATCCGGCACGCGAATGCCGATAGTTTTACGTTTGGACGTCATTAAACGGCGCGGCAGTTCTTTAGTCGCTTGTAAAATAAAGGTATAACGTCCCGGCGTATTGTTTTTGATCAAACGGTACGCCACATTATTGACGACGGAATAATTGGACAGTTCGGATAAATCGCTGCACACCAAAGTGAAATTATGTCCTTCGGGTAATTGGCGGATTTGTACGATGCGATCCATCGCGTGTTTGTCACCAATCATACAACCCAAGGCATAACCGGAATCCGTCGGATAAACAATCACACCGCCGTTGCGTAAAATTTCAACGGCTTGACTAATCAAACGCACTTGCGGATTTTCAGGATGAATATAAAAAAATTGGCTCATAGTAGATTTATTGTTGTAAAGAATAGAAATAAAAAACGGCGCAATTATACACCGCTTTATAATTTTCTGTAATTAAGAAAAAATATTTCTTACATAAAAATTATGTCCGTTTACATCCGCACCGCACTCTATTATTATGCTTAACAATTTTGCAGTTATATTACAGAAGAAAATCCTATGAGTACCGAAATTTCCAAAACAATCGCCCAAAATAAGTTGGAATCCTTAGATAAACTGAATTTATTGCAAGGGGAAAACGATAATCGTCCTAAAGTCAGCGTGGATCATAATGCGACTATCACGCTGATCGGTGGTGACAATGAAATGTTGGGTTCGCCGACCAAAGCGACGGCAACCACAATTAAATTAACCTTTTCCGATTTCGCTCAAAATGAAGAGACCGAGGTATTAATCCAAGGCAAACAAATTTTACAACAAGCCTGTTATGACAATGCCGTGGTAGAAGCCTGCCACGAATATCACCGCAATGAAATTCTGAATACCCGTTTTGTGGCTTTCAGCACGGAACACGAGGGATTTTTTGATATTGAATTTTCCAACGGATTTGACGACGAATTTATTTTAGATACGCTGAAAGAAATTACCGCCACCTTTAAACAAGTAGTTAATTCCCGACCGTTATGTTCGACTATTTCCCTTTCCCACACGGAAAAGTACATCACTATTCGCGGCAAAGAATCCGATTCTTTTGTCGATGTGGAATTAGAGAAAACGAATTTCAGCCTTGCGTTAAAACGTATGATTCAAGAACAGCGCCGTACGTTGGTTTCGGTGGATAAACGTCGCGGCGGATAAACGCCGCGCGAATAATTCGTGATTATAACGTGATTTATAAGGCATTCCACACAGGTTCTACCCCTTGTGGCAGCCATAAGGATTTACCCAACTCCACCCACTGACAGGGAAAATGAAAATCCGAACCGACAGACCCCATCAGTCCCTGTTCATTCACCCAGCTTGCTAATAACCGGCGCTGTTCCGACGATTGTCCGCAACCTGAAACCTCCATCGCCCGACCGCCCCATCGGGCAAAATCCGCAATCAACCGACGAATCGCGCGATTGGTCATCGTGTAACGTAACGGATGCGCCAGCACGGAAATGCCACCGCTTTGATGAATCACATTAATTGCCGTCGGAATGTCGCACCATTCGGATTTTACATAACAGGATTTTCCCTGCGACAAATATTTTTTAAAGGCTTGATTATCATTGGCAACTTTGCCGATTTGTACTAAATAACGCGCATAATGCGCGCGAGTGACTTCGCCGTCGGCTAATGCTTTGGCGCCTTCAAAGGCATTTTCAACGCCGACTTTAGCCAGCTTTTCACCGATTTGGATCGCCCGTTTAAAGCGCAACGCCGCCTGTTCGGCTAAAAGTGCGGTCATTTTCGGGTGCGTTTTATCAAAACCCAAGCCAACGATATGAATGGCACGATTTTCCCATACGGTTGAAATCTCCACACCGTTGATCAATTCGACGCCCAATTGATCGGCGGCGGACTGAGCCTCTTCCAAACCCGCTATGCTGTCGTGATCCGTCAACGCCAGTACGTTTACGCCCTGTTCATAAGCGCGCCGAACCACTTCCGTCGGTGACAACATTCCGTCAGATGCCGTGCTGTGACAATGCAGATCGTAGATTTTCGTCATATTTTAATCGCTTGTACCAACTGTTTGACCAATTCCGGTCCGTGATAAATCAAGCCGGAATAAATCTGCAATAACTGCGCGCCGGCGGCAATTTTTTCCTGCGCATTCTGCACGCCGTCAATTCCCCCGCTGCCGATAATCGGAATCTCATCTTTTAATTCCTGATGTAAACGACGGATAATCGCCGTGCTTTTATGTTGCAACGGTTTACCGCTCAATCCGCCGATTTCGTCGGCATTTTTCAAACCGCTGACATTATCGCGTGAAATCGTGGTATTCGTCGCAATCACGCCGTCGATCCGGTGACGACGTAACGTGTCGGCAATTTGCACTACTTCTTCATCGCTTAAATCCGGCGCAATTTTGACAGCGATCGGAATATATTTATTATATTGATCCGCAAGAGTTTTCTGACGTTCTTTAATCCCCTGCAACAAATCTTCCAAGGCGTCGCCGTATTGCAACTGACGCAAATCCGGCGTATTCGGCGAAGAAATGTTCACCGTAATGTAGCCCGCATAATTATAGGCTTTGTTCAGGCAGTAAATATAATCGTCTTTGCCTTTCTCAATCGGCGTGGTTTTATTTTTACCGATATTAATGCCGATCACGCCGTCGTAGCGGGCTTTTTTTACGTTTTCAAGCAGATAATCAATACCGTAATTATTAAACCCGTTGCGATTAATAATGCCCTCCGCTTCAATCAAACGAAACTGGCGCGGCTTGGCATTGCCGTCTTGCGCAAGCGGTGTGACGGTGCCGACTTCAATAAACCCGAATCCCATCGCCCCGAAACCGTCAATGGCGTCGCCGTTTTTATCGGCGCCCGCCGCCAACCCGATAGGGTTTTTAAATTTGATCCCCATCACGGTTTTCTCATGCCCTTGCGGACAAGCCAACAGCGTTTTAAGCAGCGGATTTAACGGCGAATTGCCGCTTAATTTAAGCAGCTTTATGGTTAAATCATGCGCCTGTTCGGGATCTAACGCAAACAAGGCTTTGCGGATAAATGAATACATAAAAAATATCTCCGATAATTTGGGTAATTTTAAAACCGATAAAACAGTAAAAGTGCGGTTAAAAATCAAGGATTTTTTCAACCGCACTTTATACAGTTCAATGTTATTGCAACGCTTTGTCTATCTTTTCAAATAAATCCTTAGATAAATTTTCCACTTCGCTGAGGCGTTCCAATGCACGTTTCATCAGGGTTTGGCGTTGTCCGTCATAGCGGGCGAAACGGATCAGCGGTTCGATTAAACGTGACGCCACTTGCGGGTTACTGCCGTTCAAACGGATCAGAATATCCGTTAAGAAACGGTAGCCCGCACCGTTTACTGCGTGAAAAGCTTTCGGGTTTTGTGCGGCGAAGCTGCCGATTAACGCGCGCACTCGGTTCGGATTGTTGAAATTAAAACTCGGATGATCCATTAATTGTTGCACATTTAGCAACACATTATCATCCGGACGGGTGGCTTGCAGGGCAAACCATTTATCCATCACCAAGCCGTCGTGTTGCCATTTTTGCTCAAAGTCTTTCATAATGTTTTCACGGCAAATCAACTGTGCTTTACAAGCGGCATTCAGCGCCGCCAGCGTATCCGTCATATTGTCCGCGTGCAAATAATGTTTATTCGCCAACACATTACCGATATCGGTAAAGGCTAAATATTGCAGGCACAGGTTACGCAATCCGCGTAACGCAATGTCTTTGCCGTCGATGCGGTATTCCGTCAACTGAATTTGTTTATAGGTTTGCAACCATAATTCTTTCAGCTGTTCGGCAATGGTGCGTTGCATAAAATCACGTACAACATAAATACCGTCCGGATCGATGATTTTAAACAGTTCGGCGAATTCGGTTTCTTTCGGCAAGGTTAAAATCAGGGTGGTCAGTTCCACATTATCCCGATAATTTCTTAAAACCTGTTCAAGTGCGGTCAGAATTTGCGCTGAAATCTGTAATTCCTTTCCTTCCTGATAAGCAAATAAGTTACGACGTAACTCTTCCGCCAACAGCATTTGCATCGCATCCCAACGCACAAATTCGTTTTCGGCAAATTGCAATAAAGTAATCAGCTGTTCGGTGCTGTAATCATAATCCAATCTGACCGGTGCGGAAAAATCGCATAGCAATGCCGGTACGGGACGACTGGTCAAGCCGTGAAATTCAAACACTTGCTCCGCATTCTTCACATCAAGCACATTATGCACCGTTTCGCCGTTGTGAAGCAGAATTTGCGGCAAACCTTTTTTATCGTATAAGGCAATTTTCAACGGAATGTGTAAATTGGCTTTATCCATTTGATCCGCCGTCGGATGCGTAACTTGCGAGACGAACAATTTATAAACGTGTTTTTTCTCGTCATAATGATCGGAAACCCTTAACTCCGGCGTACCCGATTGGCTGTACCAACGAGAGAATTGCTTTAAATTCACGCCAGAAGCGCGTTCCATAGCGGATACAAAGTCATCGCAGGTCGCCGCCTTGCCGTCATTTTCGCGAATGTAAAGCTGCATACCTTGTTGGAAACGTTTTTCGCCCAATAAGGTGTGCATCATACGAATCACTTCCGCGCCTTTTTCATAAACGGTCATGGTGTAGAAGTTGTTCATCTCGATCACTTTGTCAGGGCGAATCGGATGTGACATCGGACTTGCGTCTTCGGCAAATTGTACGGTACGCAGAAATTTGACGTTATTAATGCGGTTGACCGCCCTTGAACCCGTATCGGAGGAAAATTCCTGATCGCGGAACACCGTCAACCCTTCTTTCAAACTGAGTTGAAACCAGTCGCGGCAGGTTACGCGGTTACCCGTCCAGTTATGGAAATATTCGTGGGCAATGACACTTTCAATCGCCAAATAATCTTCATCGGTTGCCGTTTGCGGATTGGCTAACACAAATTTTGAGTTAAAAATATTCAACCCTTTATTTTCCATCGCGCCCATATTGAAAAAATCTACCGCCACGATCATATAAATATCCAAATCGTATTCCAAACCGAAACGGTCTTCATCCCATTTCATTGATTTTTTCAGGCTTTGCATCGCCCAATCGGCACGATTCAAATTGCCGCGATCCACATACAATTCCAAGGCGATATTGCGACCGCTTTTAGTCACAAAATTATCCTGCAACAAATCAAAATCACCCGCGACCAACGCAAACAAATAACTCGGTTTCGGGAACGGATCCTGCCACTCCACCCAGTGACGACCGTCACTCAACTCACCGCTTGCCATACGGTTGCCGTTTGAAAGCAAATAGGGATATTTGTTTTTGTCTGCGGTAATTTTAGTGGTGTAA
Organism: Mesocricetibacter sp.; assembly: GCA_041795785.1. Taxonomy (GTDB): domain Bacteria; phylum Pseudomonadota; class Gammaproteobacteria; order Enterobacterales; family Pasteurellaceae; genus CAJPST01. The sequence goes on along the minus strand of JBHBXR010000192.1, from coordinate 2,074 downwards.
CGTGCCAGTACATCGGGACGATCCAACATATAAGTAATTTGACGGAATCCTTCCGCCTCGCATTGGGTGCAAATGCCCTCTCCCGACTGATACAAACCTTGTAGCGACGTATTTTCCGCCGGCACTAAAATGGTTTCGATTTCCAGTTCGAAATTCTCTGCGGCAACCTCGCTTAAATCCAAGTCCAGTCCTTCGCCGTCTTGTTGATATGCAAGAAAGTCTTTGCCGTTCAGTTTAATGGAAGAAAATCGGAAACTATGACCGTCCAATCTTAAGGTTACGGCATTCGGGTTTAACCGTTGATAGCGGCTTTTCGCCGTTACCACGGTTTTTTGCGGATTCAGTTGAAAATCAAGGTGAATATCGGTGACGGTAAAATCGGGGGCCTTATAATCTTTTCTGTATTTTGCTTTAGCCGGCATATAAAAACATCCATTCTTTAACGCTGTAAAAATCGTGGTTTAGGATATGATTTTATTGATTATGTTGCAATAAATTTTGTTGCTTAAAATCCTTCGCAACCGTTTGCCCGATATTGCACTGTTGTGCTATTCTATCGCCCATCTTTTTCCAACAGGACGATCAAATTTATGTCAAATCAAAAAGCGCAAATCGCCATTGTAATGGGCTCTAAAAGCGATTGGGCGACAATGCGGGAAGCCACCGATATTTTGGACGGATTGCAAGTGCCCTATCATGTGGAAGTGGTGTCCGCTCACCGCACGCCGGACAAACTGTTCGATTTTGCCGAAAACGCCGAACAGAACGGCTATAAAGTCATTATCGCAGGCGCCGGCGGTGCCGCCCATTTACCGGGTATGATCGCCGCAAAAACTCTTGTGCCGGTGTTGGGCGTGCCGGTGAAAAGCTCGATGTTAAGCGGAGTGGACAGCCTCTATTCCATCGTGCAAATGCCGAAAGGCATTCCGGTCGGCACCTTGGCAATCGGGCCGGCGGGCGCTGCCAATGCGGGATTGCTGGCGGCGCAAATTTTGGCGTCTTGGGATAAGGAATTATTAAACCGTTTGAAAACATTCCGCGCCGACCAAACCAACAGCGTTTTGGATAATCCCGATCCGCGTTCATAATAATATAATTTCCGACCGCACTTTTTATCCGTTCAAGTTCAAAAAGTGCGGTCGTTTTTTCAAAGGTTTTTTACTATGCAAAAAAGTGCTTTATACCCGACCGTTTATGTGCTCGGCAACGGTCAACTCGGACGTATGCTGCGTTATGCCGGTGCGCCTTTAGATATTCATGTGCAACCCTTGGATTTCAACGCGCCCTTGCTCGATTTGCCCCGTGACGCCGTTATTACCGCTGAAATCGAGCGCTGGGAATCTACTCCGCTAACGGAAATGCTCGCCACTCACGACAAATTTGTGAACAAAAACGTATTCGGCAAACTGGCGGATCGCTTATCGCAAAAATCCTTACTGGACGAATTAGCCCTACCGACTTCGCCTTGGCGCTTACTGGAAAATGCAGCGCAATGGCAGGAAATTTTCACCGCTATCGGTGAAAAAACAGTGGTGAAGCGCCGTATGGGCGGCTATGACGGGCGCGGTCAATGGATTATCAATGCCGACAATACCGCCTTGATTACAGAGGATTTATTCGCTGAAACCATAGTCGAGAAATTCATTCCTTTTGACTATGAGGTGTCCCTTGTCGGCGCCAGATTCAGAAACGGCGACACCCGTTTTTATCCGGTCACGCACAATCTGCAACAAAACGGCATTTTACGTTACAGCGTAGCGGACGTGAATTTCAGCGCTCAATCCGTATTACAACCGCAAGCGGAACATATGCTCGGCAAAATTATGCACAGCTTGAATTATGTGGGCGTGATGGCGATGGAATGTTTTGTGGTCGGCGATAAATTATTGATTAACGAACTGGCGCCAAGGGTGCATAACAGCGGTCACTGGACGCAATTGGGCTGTTCCGTTAGTCAGTTTGAATTGCATTTACGCGCGTTGCTCGATTTGCCGACACCGCAGTTACAAACTTTTGCGCCGAGCGCTATGGTGAATTTAATCGGTACCGAACATAACGCCGAATGGTTGAATAC
>JBHBXR010000191.1:0-10678 GCA_041795785.1 Mesocricetibacter sp. | reverse complement strand
TTTTCCACCGGATCCCAAAACCACCAGCCCCCCCCAACCCAGCTCATAGTAAGCCCACCAAGAACCGAGCATAATACCGAGAGTGAGGAACATCCATGAAATCAGCACCCAGTTTCGCGTCCAGCGGGCAATGGCGGCGTCAAAATGCCCGCTGATTAAGCCTGCCACGCTGATAGCAAAATTCACGGCAAAACCGACATAACCCAAATACAATAACGGCGGATGGAAAATCAATCCCACATCTTGCAGCATCGGGTTGAGATCCCGTCCTTCGGGAGGAAGCGGAAAAACACGGATAAAAGGATTAGACAGAAAAATAATAAACAGGCAGAACGCAAGGCAAATTAACCCTAGCACGGACAAGCTGCGCGCGGCGAGAAGGGGATCGATTTTACGGCTGAAAGCGGCAAACGCCGCCACCCAAACGCTCAAAGAAAACAGCCAAAACAGCATGGAACCTTCATGCCCGCCCCAAGTAGCGGCGATTTTGAAAAAAGTCGGCAATTGCGAATTGGAATGGGCGGCAACATATTCCATGGAAAAGTCATCAACGGCAAAGGAATAGGCTAAACAGGCAATCGAAATAGTGGTGAACACAGCGAATAAATAGCTAAAGTTCCAAGCAAAGCCAATGAAAGTCGGGTTTTTCTTAACAATCCCGAACAAAGGCACGACGGCAAGTAATGCCGAAGCGGTCAGTGCAAGAAGTAAAGCGAGAAAACCAAGTTCAGGGATCATAAAACTGCCGTTAAAAGGTTAATCATCAATTAAAAAGGCGTACCGAAATACGCCTTATTTTATAACTTGTTACGAGTCGGTCAAATTACGCCAACGTCATCTGTCCTGCGTATAGGATGAAGAAACGCAAACATAACACGCCGATTAGCCCTAAGCAAGCGACAAGCACCATAAACCCTTTTTTATGTTTGGTTTCGCCGCAAGCGATAGCATTGAGCACTAACGGTGCAATTAAACCGATACCGACGACGCCGATCCAGAACACATTTGCCCAGAATCCGCCTAAAAGTGCGGTCTCAAATGCCACTGTTTTTTGTCCGCCGCCAAGATATAGCCCGATAAAGAACGCCGCCAACAGGAAGATTTCGATACAAACCACTGGCGTTTCAAATTTATGCAAGAACGCCAGCGATTTGGAATGGGTGCTTTCCTTCGTGAACAGCAAGGCACAGACGATTAGTGCCGCAATACCCGACGAAGTGCCCGACGCAAGGAACAAAATCGGTAACACCGGATTGTTCAACATCGGATAACTGATCAGCGCAGACAACAGGAAGCCCGTATAGGCACCGAGCGATACGCATAAAATCAGATTGATGATTTCAATGGCATTGGTAAATTTCGCCGCCGCATTGATAATTTTCTCCGTCAGTGCGGTTAATGCCGGTATATATTTCTTCACCCAAGTCAGCACTAATTCTTTAAAGATAATAGCCAACCAAAGGATGAGGAACAGCATATATACTTGGAACAGCATAACCCCCATCGACATAATCGAAGTGTGGCTGTAATTAAACATCAAATACCAGAACGTCCAAGGTTTGGTTAAGTGGAAAATCAAAATCACCAAACCGACGATAATGGTAATCGGCGCCAATAGCGCGGACACTTTAATCACGTTGTCTTGTTCGGGACGTTCGACAATACCGCTGCGTTTTAACAACACCGCCAACATTGCCGCACCGGCGGAAATCCCCAATAAAAAGAGGTAAACGGCGATGGTATGATCCCATACTAGGGAAGGAAAATGAAATGGACTGTTCATCGTCTAATCTCCCCCGGTCTGGACGGTACATGATATAAATTCGGCTCCGTACCCAATTCTACTTTCGTGCGGTAAGTTTGTTTTTCTTTCACTTTACGCACGATTTCGCTGGTCGGATCGTTCATATCGCCAAACGTTAATGCTTTGGTCGGGCATGACTCGACACAAGCCGGTTGTTTGCCTTTTGCCAAATTAGTGTCGCGACAGAAGTTACATTTATCCGCCGCTTTGGTTATCGGATGGATAAAACGTACACGGTACGGACACACGGCAATGCAATATTGACAGCCGACGCAGAGATCGTTTTTCACATCAACGATACCGGTGGACAAATCAATATAAGAGGCACCGGTCGGACAAACCGACACGCAAGGCGCATTCGTGCAGTGCTGGCAAGAATGGCGGTAAAATTCATATCCCACATTCGGAAATTCGCCATAAGGTTCGCTACGGATAATTTCTAAACGTGAAACACCCTCAGGCACTTGGTTTGTTTCGCGACAAGCATCCATACAAGCCGTACAACCGATACACGCGGTTTCGTCGTGCAACATGGCGTAACGGATGGCTTTTTGCTTGTCGATCGAAGCAACTTGTGCCGATAAATTAACTGATGTTCCCGTCATCAGGATTAACGCCCCCATTCCGGAAACAAAGTTTCGGCGTGAGCAAGCTGTCATTTTTTATCCTTTTGTTCGGTTACGTTAGATTTTTCCAATAAACGTTTTTGCTGTTCTCCGTGGCAGTCCACACAGAGTTTAACGCGTTCTTTCGGCTCGATTCCTTTCATGGCATCATTTTTCGGATGCAGAGTGTGACAACTTGCGCAAGGCAGTTTCACCGCATGAGCATCGTGCACCCAGAAAGTTTCGCGTAATTTGTCAGGACGGTGACAAGAGAAACAGACTTGGTTTTGTTCCTGTGCGCTGTACATCGGTTTTTCCGCACTGAAAATATCGCCGTGGAAACGCATCACGTCTTTTGCGCCGCTACGGTGGTTTTCAGTGATATTACCGTGACAGTTTACACAGTTAATCGGTTTACCCGTATTCGGGTTGTTTTTGGTTAAATGGATACCGTGGAATTTACCGGCATGGAATTCACCGCTTGATTGTTCGTCAACGGTGTCAAATTTATGACATTTGGCACAATATTGATTCGGATCGCGCTGGTTTTCCAAAGCCGGCTCGTACACTAACGGGCTGACCTCTTTTTCCGCCTTCGCCGCTTCAGCTTGTGCAGTCAAAGGTAAAGCCAACATGAACGCCCCTAAAAGTGCGGTCAGCTTTGCCATCGTTTTCAATACAGAGTTCATCTTTATTTACCTCAATTTTGCTGTGAAATCCACCGCACTTTGGTTCGGATAACGAAAGTGCGGTCGTTTTTTTCATTATTATTTAGGCGGAGCGTCGTTAAGGATTAAACCTTTTTCTTTCGCTTCTTTGTTCCATTGAGGTAAAACGGTATTCATAAACTCAGCTTTTTCTCTGCGTTCTTTCTCAATATCCACACCGATTACTTTCCATGCTTTTTCGGCAGTTGAAGTATCAGGATATTGAATCGGTTGTTGAACACCGTATTTGGTTAAAATAATCGCCAATTTGGTGCGCGCGTCAACGGCACGATCCAAACCGCCGGCAATAACTTTTAAGATAATGTCAGGTGAGTGCATATGACCGCCGTGACCCGCTGCGGAGTAGTCCCAACGCCATTGCGCATGACGGATGGCTTTCAACGCATCTTTCATTTCTTCTTCCGTTGCACCAGCGTCCCAAGCCGCTTTAGCTTCAAAGTGGGCTTTCACGATTTGGTCTTCAAGTTTGATCATCACGTCTTTAATATCGTGTTTATGATCGGCAACGATTTTTTGTAAGGTTTCTTTGCTTTGATCGTGGCAGTTCGCGCAAGTGCTTTCGAACGCATCGAACGGATTGCGGATTTGGTGATCGGTATAAACTTTACCGTCTGCACCTTGTACTTTCGGCATGTGGCAGTCAATACAGGTTACACCGTTTTTACCGTGCGTACCTTGTAGCCAAGTTTCATAATCCGGGTGTTGCGCTTTCAGCATCGGCGCTTTGGAAACCGAGTGAATCCAGTCATAGAACTCGATCTCGTCATAGTATTTTTCGATGTTGTCCACATCAACACCGTGTTGCCAAGGGAACACCACGTTGTTTACGCCGGTTTTTTTGTCGAAGTAATATTCAACGTGACAGTTGGAACAAACGGCGGCACGTTTACCGTCTCTATCCAAACCGTCGAAATTCTTGTCAATGGCGTCCAACGCACGCAATACATAAGGACGGGCAATACGCAACGCCGGTTTACCTTCGGCAAAGTCTTTCGATGTGGTATCGTGACAGTCGGCACAACCGATTGAGTTGACTGCTTCGGCACCGCCTCGCATCCATTTACCGGTGAAATAACCTTCTTCGCCCCATTCCGCAATCATACGCGGCACATCAGGACCTTTACAAGACCAACACGCCATCGGTAAACCGTCATTTACGGTTTTCGGCGCGCCGGTACGCAAAATGTTACGAACATCGGTAATGGTATAATAGTGACCGCGCGGTTTTTTGTAATCTTTAGAGAACGGATAACCGCCCCACATGACAATCATACGCGGATCTTGTTCGATAGCGGAATCTAATGCCGTTGATTCGGACGTTTTTTTCCAAGTTTCATACTGCTTCGGAAAGTCTTTTGCGAATTTTTCATTAACGGATTCGATTTTTACATCCGGTGTCGGTTTTGCCAAATTTTCTTTGGCAGGCGCAAGATTAGGATAAGGAACGTCAGTTTTAGCGGCATCGGCAACAGCATTTTGTGCTACGGCAAACATTGCACTTGCTGCAAATAGCGATACTAGTGTTTTTTTGAGCATGTTCACGATAATCACTCCATAAAAAATTAACCAAGGTTAAGAGGAAAACAACAAACGAACTAACTGGTTCACAATGTTCTAAATGAGAACTTCTATCATTAAAAACAATGCGATAATTAGCCTAAAAAGAGAATTTCTCGAATCTAAAATAGCAAATAGTTTTACTTTTTGCAGGGCTATATGAAGGTTTATTGAGTTTGATCAATATTTTTTATATTTTCAGTATGCCGAATATACTAAAATACCCATAAATAGTTAGATATATTATAGAAAGTTCAGCAAGTTAGCTACAATTGAGAAAATTAAAATGTAAAATGCCTTCATACCTATTTAGAGGTATTTAATTAAATATGCTACATAAAATATGAAAAATGCGAATAGGTTTTGTCAGGATCTAAAAACGCCAAAAAAACGACCGCACTTTTATCTGTTCGGATAGTTTAAAGTGCGGTCAAAAAACGGATCGTTTTGAAAGAAAGCTATTTTCTTACTGCAATGGCTTCAATTTCAACACCGACATCCTTCGGCAAACGTGCGACCTCAACGCAGGAACGGGCCGGGAAATTCGGGTGATTGTTTTCTTTAAAGAAACGTTCGTATTCCCCGTTCACTGTGGCGAAATCATTTAAGTCTTTCACAAACACCGTGGTTTTCACAATATCCGCCACCTTCAATCCCGCCTGTTCGATAATGGCTTTCACATTTTCCAGCGATTGACGGGCTTGGGCGGCGATCTCCGCCGGTACTTCGCCGTTGAGCGGATTGACCGGAATTTGTCCGGAAGTCAACACCAAATTGCCTAAATCAACCGCCTGCACATAAGGACCGATAGCCGCAGGCGCTTTTTCCGTATGAATGATTTTTGTCATAATGGTCTCCTTTAAAGTTAAGTGTCAACTTAATTTTACACAGAACGCAGATAAACACAATGAAAAAGTATAAGGTTATTCCGCCGTTTATTGTTCACTTAAAAACTGTTAACAATATGTTGAGATGCTTATATAAAATCGTAATAAAAATTACGCCTCATTAACAAATCAATGCTAAAATGCGACATCTGAAAATCTGAAAAAATGTTATAAGGAAAGTATATGGCAGCAGCTGAAGGCGCAAATCAACTGGTTAGTGTTGTAACGCTATTGGGGGCCGCAGTAATTGCGGTGCCGTTATTCAAACGATTGGGACTCGGATCGGTATTGGGTTATTTGGCGGCTGGACTGATTGTCGGTCCGTTCGGTTTGGAATTATTTAACGATCCTCAATCGATCATTCATATTGCCGAACTTGGCGTCGTTATGTTCTTATTTATTATCGGGTTGGAAATGCACCCTTCCCATTTATGGAGCCTGCGTAAACAAATTTTCGGACTGGGCAGTTTTCAGGTGGTCGGTTGTGCGGTGTTATTAACGCTCATCGGTATCGCGTTCGGCTATTCATGGCAAGTTTCCTTTGTGGGAGCCAGTGGTTTTGTGATGACTTCCACCGCGATCGTGATGCAGGTATTAAGCGAGCGCGGCGATATTGCCAGCCCGCGCGGACAAAAAATGGTCTCCATTTTATTATTCGAAGACTTGCTGATTGTGCCGTTACTGGCCGTGGTCACCTTTTTAGCACCGACAGACGCCGTTTCGACGGCGGAAAGCACGCCGCTGTGGCAACAATTAGGCATTGCCGGATTATCTGTTGCCGCCTTAGTGGTTGCCGGTCTCTGGTTGCTCAATCCGCTGTTCAAACTGCTTGCCGGCACCAAAATGCGTGAAATCATGACCGCAGCGGCGTTATTGGTCGTATTGGGTTCCGCATTATTAATGGAATTGGGCGGGCTTTCAACGGCAATGGGCGCCTTTGCCGCCGGTGTGTTGCTTTCCACCTCCAGTTTCCGCCATCAGCTTGAAGCCGATATAGAACCTTTCAGGGGATTATTGCTCGGTTTATTCTTCCTCGGTGTAGGAATGTCGCTGGATTTAGCCGTCGTGGCTTCAAGCTGGGTGGTCATTGCCACCGGTGTCGCCGTATTAGTCATTGTCAAATCGCTCGGTATTTATACGGTGGGCAGAATCACCAAAAGCAGCCATTATGACGCCATGGATCGCGCCGTATTAATGGCGCAAGGCGGCGAATTCGCTTTTGTGCTTTATGCGGCGGCATCCGCACAAGGCGTCATTAATGCGGAAATTAACGCCAATTTAACGGCGATCGTGGTGCTGTCTATGGTGTTTACGCCGTTTTCCATCATTATGCACAACAAATATATCGTGCCGTTATTCAATAAACGTCATGCCCAACGGGCGGATGATCATATTGATGAACAACAAGAAATCATTCTTATCGGAATCGGACGCTACGGACAAATTATCAATCACTTATTAACGATGACAGGTTATAAAGTGACCGTCATCGATTTGGATGAAAAACTGATTAAAGCCCTGAAAAAACGCGGCATCAAAACCTACTACGGCAACGCTACCCGTCCGGAACTGCTACGTAATGCAGGTGTTGAAAGCGCCAATTTATTGATTGTTGCCGTCAATGATAAAAAGCAGGCGCTCCAAATTGTGGAATACGCGCGTGAATTGAACCCGACCATTAAAATTATCGCTCGTGCTTATGATCGTTACCATGTCTTCGATTTGTTCCGCGCCGGTGCCGATATACAAGTACGCGAAACCTTTGATTCTGCGTTACGCACAGCGAAGGAAGCCTTGCAAAGTTTGGGGATGGAGAAAGAAGTCGCAGATGAAATCGGCGAATATTATTTCCATAAAGACCGCCACAGCGTGCGCCGTATGGCGGAAGTCTATGATCCGAAAATCGATCGCTTCAATAATGAAGAATTAATCAAAATCGCTTTAGAAAATGACCAACAAATTATGTTGGAAATTCAAGAAATTATGCAGCGGGAACGTTAATTTTTAAGTATTCTATAAAAAGTCGGTAATATTACCGGCTTTTTTTATTGCGCCTTTCGTTACCAAACAATCTCGGTTCCGAGACAGTAGGAAAATAATTAAGCGATGAGTTGATATAGTAGACGGATTTATCTGAATTGGCGGAAGGTCATGGGAGTCGAACCCACCCAAGATTGCTGGCAACCTTAACAGGATTTGAAGTCCTGCCGCTTCACCGGAAACGACGACCTTCCTTAGCTGTTGCAAACTTTATCGTAAAGCATCGGTTTATTCAAGTGTATGAAGAAATTATTGTATAATGCGGGCAATGTGCCAATGTAGAAAACAGGAATAAAAATGACCGCACTTTTTCAACAATTACCTTCCGTCGATAAGCTACTGAAAACGTCGCAAGGAGAGCAAATCATTGCCGAATTCGGACACAGCGCCGTAGTGAACTGTTGTCGTAAGGCATTACAGCGCGCCCGTAACTTTATTAAACTGCAACAAAATCTACCGCACTTTTGCCAATCGGACAGGGAATTTTTGGCGTTTGTGGAAGAACAACTCTGCCGGCAACGGGACGTATCGCTCAAGCGCGTACATAATCTGACCGGCACGGTGTTGCATACCAATCTCGGACGCGCCGTTTGGTCGCATAGTGCACAACAGGCGGCACTCAACGCGATGGGATCCGCAGTGGCGTTGGAATTTGATTTAAGCGAAGGCAAACGTGGCCATCGCGACAATGCGGTCAGCGAATTATTAGCCGAGCTGACCGGCGCGGAAGCAGCCTGCGTCGTCAATAACAATGCGGCGGCGGTGCTGTTAATGTTGGCAACCTTTGCACAAGGCAAAGAAGTCGTCATTTCGCGCGGCGAACTGATTGAAATCGGCGGTGCATTCCGTATTCCCGATATTATGGCACAGGCAGGATGTAAATTAGTGGAAGTCGGCACGACCAATCGTACGCATTTGAAAGATTATCGCAACGCAATCAACGAAAATACCGCATTTTTAATGAAAGTGCATAACAGTAACTATCAGATTTGCGGTTTTACCGCCAATGTTGCCGAGCAGGAATTGGTGGAATTGGGTAAAGAATTTAATATTCCCGTTATCAGCGATCTCGGTAGCGGCGCCTTAGTGGACTTAAGCCGTTACGGTTTGCCGAAAGAGCCGACGGTACAAGAAAAACTGCAACAGGGGGTAGATTTAATTTCCTTCTCCGGCGATAAGCTGCTCGGCGGTCCGCAGGCGGGTGTGATTGTCGGTAAGAAAGCGTGGATTGAACGTTTACAGCAACATCCGTTAAAACGGGTGATGCGTTGTGATAAAGTGATTCTGGCGGGTTTGGAAGCCACGTTGCGCCTTTATTTGGAACCGGAAAACCTATCCCGAACCCTGCCCGTTTTAGCGTCACTGACCGAACCTTGCTCGGAATTGGAACAAAGTGCGGTGGAAATTTGCGCCGTTTTAACCCGCAAACTGAACGGACAATTCATCATCAACACGGAACCCAGCCAAGCGCAGATCGGCAGCGGTGCGCAACCGAACGAGCGCATTCCTTCCGTCGCCGTGACCATTCAAGGGAAAAATCCGAAAACACGGGATTTATTAAATTTAGTTGAGGAGTTAAAAACGCTGCCGATACCGGTTATCGGCCGCTTGGAAGCGGATAAACTGTGGCTGGATTTACGCAGTCACAGCGACAATGCGTTATTATTAGATACGCTTAAACATCATTTCAGGGAGATATAATGATAATCGTCACCTCAGGTCACGTCGATCACGGAAAAACCGCACTACTGCAAGCCTTGACCGGCACGAATACGGCGCATTTGCCGGAGGAAAAAAAACGCGGAATGACCATCGATCTCGGATATGCCTATTTGCCGTTGCAAGATAAGATTTTGGGCTTTATTGATGTGCCGGGACACGAGAAGTTCCTCAGCAATATGCTAGCGGGCTTGGGCGGTATTCATTACGCTATGTTGATTGTGGCGGCAGACGAAGGCATACAAGCGCAAACCAAGGAACATTTAGCGATTTTGCGTTTGCTGCAAATCGAACGGGTTATCGTCGTCATCACTAAATCGGATCGCGCCGAACCCGCACAAATCGAACGACTTCAACAACAGCTTAAGCAAAATTATCCGTTTTTAGCGATAAGTCCGTTTTTCATCACCTCCGTTCATAACGGACAAGGCATTGACGAATTGCGCGATTATTTAGCCGCTTTGCCGAACCTTGCCGAGCAAAATAAACCCTTCCGTTATGCCATTGACCGCGTTTTCAGCGTAAAAGGCGCGGGAACCGTGGTGACCGGCACCGCATTTAGCGGTGCGGTGCGGATTGACGATGACCTGTATTTATCCGACGGCAGCAAAGTGCGGGTTAAAAATATTCATGCGCAAAATCAACAAAATACGCAAGGCATTGCGGGGCAGCGGCTTGCCTTAAATATCAACGCCGATTTAGACCGCACTTCCATCCGCCGCGGCGACTGGCTGTTTTCACAAACGCCGCCTGCACCAACGGATCGCATTACGGTGCAACTGAATGCCGAAACCGCCTTAAACGAAAGCCAACCGGTACATATTTATCACGCGGCGGCACGCACCGTAGGCAAACTGAATTTATTAACGGCAAAAAATCTGCCCGCCGCACAGCAGGCTGTGGCGGAAGTCATTTTAGACGAGCCTTTGTTTTTAGCTTTCGGCGACAAATTAATTCTGCGCAGCGGCGATGCCAAACAATTGGTCGGCGGCGCGAAAGTGATTGAAATTCATTCGCCGAAACGGCATAAACGCGTGCAAGTGCGGTTGGATTTTTTACAGAATTTACAACAAGCACATACTGCGGCGCAACGAGTGGCGTTGTATTTACAGGAACAGGCGGTGTCTGCGCAACATATCGCGTGGACCGAACAACTCACCGAAACGCAACTGAACGATATTTTAGCGCAAAACAACAACGTGCGTTATCAAAACTGGTGTTTTAACGCCGATTATCAAACGCAACAAACAGCAAAAATTTTGACCGCACTTTCCGCTTATCACAGTCAGCACAGCGATCAGCTCGGGGTCAGCAAAGCGCGTTTATATCGAATTGCCG
>JBHBXR010000190.1:0-2951 GCA_041795785.1 Mesocricetibacter sp. | reverse complement strand
CAATCCGTATAAAATCGTACGGCGGGATTTTAACTATCCGCAATTTTATCAGCTGTTATCAGGGGAAAGCAGTGTTAAAATCGTGCCGTTCTATAGTCGTCAACAAACAAAATAATGTATTACTAATATTTGGAGAACTAACATAAATGACAAACAAAATCAAAGTGTTAATTATTGATGACCATCCGTTGATGCGTCGCGGCATTAAACAATTGATTGAATTGGCAGAGAAGTTTGTCGTAGTAGGTGAGGTCGGCGGTGGTAATGAAGGCATTGCCCAAGCGTTAAAAACGGAACCCGATTTAATTATTTTAGATTTAAATATGAAAGGGTTGTCGGGATTGGACACCTTAAAAGCCTTGCGTAGCGAAGGCATAGATGCGCGTATTGTTATTTTGACCGTATCCGATGCCAAAAGTGATGTTTTCGCGTTAATTGATGCCGGTGCGGACGGTTATTTACTCAAAGACACCGAACCGGACACCTTATTAGCGCAAATTAGTAAAATCGCTCAAGGCGAGGTGATTTTAAGCGATTCCATCAAAAATTTATTATTGGAACGTCACGCGGCGCAAGATCCGATGGATTCGTTAACGGATCGGGAAATGGACGTGTTGCGACTTATTGCCACCGGTCTGTCCAACAAACAAATCGCCGGACAACTGTTTATTTCGGAAGAAACGGTGAAAGTGCATATCCGCAATCTGTTGCGTAAGCTCAATGTTCATTCGCGGGTCGCCGCCACCGTGCTTTATCTCGAGCACAAAGGGGCATAGCGTTCGACGCATCAATTCAACAAAAACCGATTGTACAACGCAATCGGTTTTATTTTAGGCAGATTGCCAACCAAGCTGTTTAACGGTTAAACTAACCGAATAAGAAGATGGATAAATTTAAGTATATGCCGAAAAATAACCGTTTAATCAAATTGTTACAAAAAAGTGTGGCGCTGTTCTGCCTATCGTTAAGCAGCTTGTATGCGCAGGCGGAGCAATCCGTACTGTTGCACGTACAAGGGGTTAACGATGCCGAATTGAATAAAAATATGCGTATCTATCTGCAAACCATTGATCCGCAGGAAGCGGACGGTTCGGAACGTTATCAACAACTGGTGCGCGAAACTATTGATAAGGCGTTACGCGCCTTCGGTTATTATCAAAGTGCGGTCGGTTTTTCTCTTGAATTTCCCAATACCGCGCCGCAGCAAAAAAATCTTTTTAACCTGATCACCGGCAATGCGGTTGTCAATCGCGCCTTGGAAACCCTCGGCTATTACGACAACGAAACCTCTTTTACTTTAGATCCGAATAAACAACAAAGCTGGCGGAAACCCCTGTTGATTGCTACGGTCAGTCTCGGCGAACCGGTAAAACTGGTGGAAACCGATATACGCATCAGCGGACAAGCGGAGAATGATCCCGCTTTCGCCAAACTGACGAAAAACCTGCCGAAAGAAGGCAGTCGGTTAAACCACGAAAGTTACGAAGATTACAAAAGCGCTTTGCAAAAATTAGCCTTACAACGCGGTTACTTTGACGCAGATTTTTCCGTACACCGTCTGGAAGTTATGCCTTCCACGCATCAAGCTTGGTGGCGTTTGTATTTTAACAGCGGCAAGCGCTACCGCTACGGCGAAATTAAATTCGTTAATTCGCAGATTCGTGAAGATTATTTGCGCAATATGCTGACCATTAAAAGCGGCGACGCTTATTCGATTAATCAAGTATCGCAAGTAACCAACGATTTTTCTTCTTCCGGTTGGTTCGGTTCGGTGCTGTTACAACCGCATTTACGCGAAGAAACCAAATTGGTGGACTTTGACGTATTACTGCAACCGAAAAAGAAAAACAGTATGGAAGTCGGCATCGGCTATTCCTCGGACGTAGGTCCGCGCTTACAACTGGGTTGGAAAAAGCCTTGGATCAATAATCGCGGACACAGTTTCCGTTCCAATTTTTATGTCTCTTCGCCGAAACAAACCATTGAAGCCACATATCAAATGCCGTTGCTGAAAAATCCGCTCAATTATTACTACGAATTTTCCGCCGGGATGGAAAATGAGAAAACCGCCGATACGGATTCTTTAGCCACGACGGTTGCGGCATTGCGCTATTGGAATCATCCGACCGGTTGGCAATATTCGTTAGGCGTGCGTTCCCGTTACGACAGTTTTACTCAGGCGGATATTAAAAATAAAACCTTTCTGCTTTATCCCAGCGCTTCCGTAAACCGCACCCGTATGCAGGGCGGACTGTTTCCCGTTTGGGGCGATACGCAGAAAATCACGCTGGATTTTGGGCGTAAACTGTGGATGTCGGATGTAAATTTTTTCAGTGTGCGCGCTTCCACCGCATGGATTAGAACCTATGCCGACAATCACCGTTTGCTGACCCGTTTGGAAATCGGTTATTTGCATACGACGGATCTGCATAAAATCCCGCCGGCATTGCGTTTCTTTGCCGGCGGCGACCGCAGCGTACGCGGTTACGGCTATAAAAAAATCTCGCCGAAAGACGCGCGCGGTAAACTGATCGGCGGTTCCCGTTTAGCCACCGGCACCTTGGAATATCAATATCAAGTTTATCCCGATTGGTGGGCGGCAACCTTTGTGGACAGCGGTTTGGCGGCAAATCGGTTTCACACTAAAGAATTGCGCTACGGTGCCGGTGTCGGCGTACGTTGGGCATCACCGGTCGGGGCGATTAAATTTGATATTGCCACACCGCTACGGGATAAAGATAATAGTAAAAATATTCAGTTTTATATCGGTTTAGGTGCGGAAATCTAAACTTTTTAATGGGATAACATAAATGACAGAGCAGGGTGATAAACACCAATCCAATGAAACGACAACGGAAAAAGCGGAAAATAAGCCAAAACGTAAAAAAACGCTTTTCCGCCGTCTGTTATGCCTGATAAGTGCGGTCGTTTTTTTGCCTGTTTTTTTACTT
>JBHBXR010000189.1:0-9063 GCA_041795785.1 Mesocricetibacter sp. | reverse complement strand
GCCTATCGCGCCGTGAGCGAGCTGATTCAACAAGCAAAATGGCGTTTAACCGACGGCGGCGAACTACGCATTGTCGCTAATGCCTTCCTGCCTTACCCTGATTTATTGGATCAATATTTCGGTTCTCATCAAGTATTGGCGAAAACCGGTAAATTTAAAGTTTATTCGATAAGGAATTAAAAAGTGCGGTGGGAATTTGCGGTGTTTTGTTGCTGTTGCACAATTTTTGTTTTTCACGCCATACGAGTCGTATGGCGTTAATTTATCCGAGCCTTGTTGTGGCTTAGCACAGGGCTGAATTAAATTAGCCTTGCACAGATTGCGCAAGGCATTGTCAGAAGAGGGAAGAAGTCGCTAGTGATTATTCTTTTTTCAAGAGAAACACACCGTGTTCCGCCAAATGTACATAGGCTTGTTGTAAATTCGGGTCGAAGCCTTCAGGGTTGGCGTTGATTAACAGATCTTTACCGCCCCATTTTGCGACGATTTCCCAGTGATTGCCCATATAAACCGCACTTTTAATTTCGCAGTGTTGGCTTGCTTCGCCTTCGCTTTTTAAGCTGACGGATTCCGGGCGTACACCGACTAAACAGTCGCCGTCCGGTAAGCCGAATTGTTCATAGTTCGGCAAGGTAAAGGTGTAACTGTTAACGGTGATGTTGCCTTGTTGTAATGTGCCGTCGAAGATGCTGCTTTCGCCCATAAAGTTGGCAAGGAACAGAGAGTTCGGGCGGCGGTAGAGATCTTTTGCCGGCGCTTTTTGCATAATTTTGCCTTTGTGCATGACGATAACCTCGTCCGATACGGCAAATGCTTCCGTTTGGTCGTGAGTGACGTATAAAGAAGTAATGCCCAAACTTTGTTGCAATTCACGGATTTTTTCCCGCATGGAACGGCGCAGGTTGGCATCCAAGTTACTGAGCGGTTCGTCGAATAATAAGACTTTCGGTTTTAAGATCAGCGCGCGAGCCAGCGCCACACGTTGTTGTTGACCGCCGGAGATTTGATCCACATAACGATCTTCAAAGCCTGCCAGATCCACCAACTCCAAGGCTTCTTTCACTCGTTGTTTACGTTCTTCTTTGCTGATGCCTTGCATTTTCAAGCCGTAACCGACGTTATCACCGATGGACATATGCGGGAATAAGGCGTAGGACTGGAAGACGATACAAATGTCGCGGTTTTGAATGGAGGATTTGGTGACATCTTCGCCGTCGATGAAAATTTGTCCGCTGGTCGGACTTTCCAGCCCCGCCACCAAACGCAGAATGGTCGTTTTACCACAGCCGGACGGACCTAACAGCGTCACCATGGTACCGCGTTTGATGTTGAGATCCAAATCGTCAATCACTACGGCTTTGCCGAATGCTTTAGTGATGTTTTTTAATACTAAGAAATCGTTGTTGTTATTCATATTTACTACCTTATCTTTAGCGGGTTGACCGCGTATTTATTCCTTTAGGCGTATGCCACGCCCGTAAACCGATTAATTCATTTTCTTCGCTTTAGAACGTGCAATGCGTGTATCGCCGACTATCCAGTCGAAGAATAAAATAATTGCCATCATAACCACAATTAAAATGGAACCGTAAGCGATGGCGATGCCGTATTCTCCGTCTTCAACGCGGTTTAAGATATAGGATGTCGCCACGCGGGTGTCGGCGGTTACCAAGAAGATAATGGCGCTGACGGTGGTCATTGCCCGCACGAAACTGGTGACCAATGCGGATAATAACGCCGGTTTTAACAGTGGGAAAACAATGTACCAAATGGTTTTAAACGAGCTGCCTTTTAAAGAGAGGGAGGCTTCGTCTAAGGATTTATCCAGTTGTCCCAAACCGGCGATGGCGGCGCGCATACCCACCGGCATATTACGCATTACCATGGATAACACGATGATGACCGCCGTTCCGGTTAAATAAATCGGTGAGCTGTTAAAGGCTATAATATAGGATACCCCCGCCACCGTACCCGGCACCGCAAAGCATAACAGAGTGAGGAATTCCAAGGTTTTCTTGCCTTTAAATTCGCGGCGCACAGTGATGTAAGCAATTAATAATCCGAATAAAGCGGTTATCGGTGCGGCGCTGGCGGCAAAAATGACTGTTTGAATTAATGACGGCCAAGCTCCGTCGCTGAAGCCTTGTCCGAATAACAGCTGATAGTTTTTCAAGGTTAAGGTGTAATCTACGCCCCAGTTCACAGTGAAACTGCCGTAGAAGATACTGCCGTATAATACGACGTTAAACACCACCCAAAAGGCGAGCATAAATACAATCAGGGTTTTTAAGCCGCCCGGCAAGTCCTGTACTTCACCGCGATAAGATTTGCCCGATACGGTGACGTAAGAGCGGTTACCTATCCATAAATATTGGATAACGAAAATTGCCAATGAGAAAACTAAGAGAATTGTTCCCAGTGTGCTGGCGGAGGCGTAATCCAATTGTGAGCCGGCAATGTAGAAATAAATTTGCGTGGCGATCACGTCAAAGCTACCGCCGAGAACCAACGGTGTACTGAAATCCGCTAAGGATTGGATCACCACCACTAAAAACGAGTTTGCCAACGCCGGTTTAAGTAGCGGGAAAATAATATAACTAAAAGCTTGGTAGCGGTTTGAGCGCAAGGTATAAGCTGCTTCCTCCACCGACGGGTGGATGGATTTCAATGCGCCTTCCAAGATCATAAAGGACATCGGCGTTAACGCAAGGGTATGCGCGATAACGATACCGGTGAATCCGTACAACCAGTTGCTGCTGAAACCCAAATATTCTACTAAGAACGAGGTTACATAACCGGAGCGCCCCAGCATCAGAGTTACCCCTAAACCGACTACAAACGGCGGCGTGACAATAGGTAGAATAGAAAAGATTTTACCGATAAAGGCAGTGCGTTTGGCGATACGCGTAGTATAGAGCGCGAACGCCAAGCCGAAAATCGTGGAAATAATACCTACGGTGGAAGACACCGCAAGAGAGTTACCGATTACCCGTAAAATATAAGGTTGTTGGATAATTCTGACCGCCTGTTCAGGTACGAATTCGCCTTTATCGAAGAACATCGACAGAAAAATCGCAACGGTCGGATACACGATAAAGAAGAAAATCAACAAAATGATACTGAGTAACGAAGCGATAATGAATTTATCGCCCTGCATCAATTTTAAGTCGGCGAAAGCATTGGTTGCCAACGCCACTAAGGACACAATCAGTATCATTACTGAATAACCCAAGCTGACTTTGGCAACGGTGGCGGAAATAAAGACAAACAAAAAAAGCACGGCAAGGAAAGCAAGTTCCGCCTTGCTGCGGGCGATAATGTTGTCTTTAAATAATCCGGACAGAAGCGGAAAGGCCGCAAGCGGCGCAAACCACAACCAAGTGAGATTGACGGAAGACCAACCCATTGCGTCCATCAGTTCATCGGAAGTGGATTCAAACAGTCCGTAATCAAGGGCTTTTGACGGCAACAGCGCAAAGCCGACAAAAGCCAAAATTATCCAAAACAAAGGACGGTTAAAAAAAGAAATATTTTGCTGCTTCATATACACCTCATTTAAGCAAGCTAATGTTATTAATATTTTATAACGGATAATCGGTTATGCGATAACTGATTGTTATTTCGCCAATTTAACCTCATCAACCCATTTGGTGATCAGGCGTTTGCGTTCTTCGCCGGAACCGTATTTATCAAAATCGTAGTCGATTAGATTAATGGATTTGAAATCCAATGAATAAGGCGATTGTTTGGCTTGCGTATTGGTCAGAATCTGATGTGTTTCGCCTTTCTGCCAAGACAGTTCTTGCGCTTCTTTAGACAATGCCCAATCGACGAAAAGTTGTGCGTTTTTCAAATTACGCGCGCCTTTGATAATGCTCACGCCGCCGATTTCATAGCCTGTTCCTTCGCACGGCACAACCAATTCTACCGGAGCGCCTTTTTCTTTCTCGATACTGTGTTCGTGTAAGAAACCGATGCCGATAGTCGCTTCGCCGCGTGCCGTGTTACGGGTGGCGGTATTGCCCGATTTAGTGTATTGCGACACGTTTTTGTGTAAATCGGTCAGATACTTAAAGGCTTCCTGTTCGCCCCATAACTGCATAAACGTGGCGAGAGCGGTGTAAGCGGTGCCGGAGCTTTGCGGATCGGCGGATTGGATTTCCATTTTCAATTTCTGATTGGTCAAATCCTTCCAACATTTCGGCATTTCCAAACCGAGTTTGGACAGCCGCTCCGTATTAACCCCAAAACCCAATACGCCGAGGTAGATCGCAGAGGTATAGTTGCCTTTCACTTTCGCCGGATCTTTTAATTCATCGGGAATAAATTGCAGATTCGGCGATTTATAGGCTTCTAATAGCCCCATTTCACCGGCTTGAGAATGCGGATCTAAAGTACCGCCGTACCACACGTCTCCTTGCGGATTGGCTTTTTCTGCATCGATTTTCGCTAAAATGCTGCCGGTACCGCCACGGATAAAACTGGTTTTGATATTATATTTTTTCTCAAATGCCAGTACTTCCTGCTCGCACATGGTGTTTTGCGCACTGCAATAAACTACCAAGCGTCCTTCTGCGACGGCTTGCGCGCCGTATAACAGCGTGCCTAAAAATACACTTGAAAGTGCGGTTGAAATTTTTGTTATTTTCATATTAAGTCCTTTTATTTTGCCAATTTAACTTCGCTGATCCACTTATTAATCAGACGTTTTCTTTCTTCTGCGGCACCGTATTTTTCAAAATCATAGTCGATTAAATTTACGGATTTTAAATCTAAGGCGAAAGGCGATTGTTCCGCGGTGATGTTAGTTAGGATCTGATGGGATTCGCCTTTTTTCCATGACAGTTCCTGCGCTTCTTTCGATAACGCCCAATCCACAAACAGTTGCGCATTTTTCAAATTACGCGCACCTTTAATAATGCTGACGCCGCCGATTTCATAACCCGTGCCTTCGCAAGGAATGATCAGCTCGACAGGTGCGCCGCGTTCTTTTTCAATGGAATGTTCGTGTAAGAAACTGATGCCGATTGCCGTTTCACCGCGTGCGGTGTTGCGTGTTGCGGTGGAACCGGATTTGTTATATTGCGCTATGTTTTTATTCAATTTTTTCAGATAGTTAAAGGCTTCTTTCTCACCCCAAAGTTGAACCAGAGTGGCGAGCACAGTATATGCCGTACCTGAACTTTGCGGATCGGCGGATTGAATTTCGTTTTTCAGGCGCGGATCGGTGAGATCTTTCCAACAACGGGGAATCGGAACGCCTAATTTAGCCAAACGTTCGGTGTTGACGCCGAATCCCAATACACCGAAGTAAATAGCGGAGCTGTAATTGCCTTTGACGGTGCTCGGATCTTTAAATTGATCGGGAATGTATTGCAAATTCGGTGATTTATAGGCGTGCAATAATCCCATTTCCCCCGCTTGCGAGTGCGGATCTAAGGTACCGCCGTACCACACGTCTCCTTGCGGATTGGATTTTTCCGCCTCCAATTTGGCTAAAACGCTGCCGGAACCGCTACGGATAAAGCTGGTTTTGATGTTGTACTTTTTCTCGAACGCGGCGGTTTCTTGTTCGCACATGGCATTTTGTGCGGCGCAATAAACAATTAAGCGACCGGAGGCAACTGCCTGACTACTAAACAAAACAGTACCTAATAGAATGCTCGAAAGTGCGGTTGCAATTTTTGCTGTTTTCATATTAAGTCCTTATTATTTTGTCGGGATAGAAACGGAGTAGAGGGAAATCCCTCTACTCAAATGAAAATAATTAATTGGCTAATTTGACATCCTGTACCCATTTCTCAATCAAACGTTTACGCTCTTCCGCCGCACCGTATTTCTCAAAATCATAGTTGATTAAATTAAGCTTGCTCGGATCGAAGGCGGTCGGCGATTGTTCCGCTGTGGTGTTGGTCAGGGTTTGATGGGACTCGCCTTTTTTCCAAGCCACTTCCTGTCCTTCTTTGGATAAAACGTAATCAACAAACAGTTTGGCGTTGTCGAGGTTACGCGCCCCTTTGATAATGCTCAAACCGCCCAGTTCATAACCCGTTCCTTCGCACGGCACGATCATCTCGATCGGTGCGCCGTTTTTCTTTTCAACGGCATAATCATGTAAGAAACCGATGCCGACGGTGGTTTCGCCGCGCGCCGTATTACGGGACGGTGTGACGCCGGATTTGGTATATTGAGAAACGTTCGGGTGGAGTTGTTTGAAATAATCAAAGGCGGCTTGGTCGCCCCACAGTTGTACGAAAGTGGCAATCGCCGTATAAGCGGTACCTGAACTTTGCGGATCGGCAACTTGGATTTCCCCTTTCAGACGTGGATCGGTTAAATCTTTCCAGCATTTCGGCACCTCGTTAATACCTAATTTTTTCAAACGTTCCGTATTGACACCGAAACCGAGAATCCCCATGTAAATAGCGGAAACATAATTGCCTTTCACTTTCGCCGGATCTTGGAAACGCTCAACCACTTGATCCACATTCGGCGAACGGTATGCTTGCAACAGACCTAACTCGGCGGCTTGCGCTTGCGGGTCGAATGTACCGCCATACCAAACATCCGCTTGCGGATTGTTTTTCTCCGCCTCTACTTTGGCAAAGGTACTGCCTGATCCGTTACGGATAAAAGAGGTTTTTACATCAAATTTGGTTTCAAAGGATTTGGTAACCGCTTCGCACATTTCATTGGTGGCGCTACAATATACGACTAAACGCCCTTTCGCTTCAGCCTGTGCGGAAAACATTAAACCGGCGCCTAAAAGTGCGGTTGAAATTGCGAAAGAAATTTTTTTTAGTTTCATAGTAAGACCTCTTTTTTGTGGTATGAACTGAACAAAATGTAATCCGGTTAAAGGATTACGACAAAATCATGTTCGCTAATGCTACATTAATTTGAAACTAAATACCGTGAGATGGCTCACAAAAATGCATATTCGTATGATTTTATTAGCCTAATAACCGCAAATTGCTGTCAAATTCGTCCCGTTTTATTTATAATTCGTGACATCATTTCATTATTAGGTGCCCGTTTATGTCAGATTCCGCAACCCCCTCTTGTATTATTATCGCCATCGCAGGCGCTTCCGCCTCCGGTAAGAGTTTAATCGCCTCCACCGTTCACCGTGAACTGCGCGAAGAATTGGGCAGTGAAGAAATCGGTATTATTTCGGAAGATTCCTATTATAAGGATCAAAGCCATCTGGATTTTGAAACCCGCACCCAAACCAATTATGACCATCCGAACTCCATGGACAGAGATTTGCTGATTTATCATTTACAAGCGTTGAAAAACGGGCAGGCGGTGGATATTCCGGTGTATAGTTATGTAGAACATACGCGCACCGATCAAGTAACGCATTTTACGCCGAAAAAAGTGATTATTTTGGAAGGCATTTTGCTGTTGACCGATGAACGGGTGCGTAACGAAGTGAGTGTTTCCGTGTTTGTTGACGCCCCCTTGGATATATGTTTTATCCGCCGTTTAAAACGGGATATGGAAGAACGCGGACGCTCTTTGCAGTCGGTGATCGATCAATACCGTAAAACCGTGCGTCCGATGTTTTTACAGTTTATCGAGCCGTCCAAACAATATGCCGATATTATTATTCCGCGCGGCGGAAAAAACCGTATCGCCATTAATATGTTAAAAGCGCAAATCCGTCATTTGTTGGGGAAAAAATAGAGGAAAATTATGAGATTATGTGATACCGATATCGAACGCTATTTGGATGACGGAATCATTGCATTAACCCCGCGTCCGAGTAACGATAAAATCAACGGGGCTACCATTGATGTGCGTTTAGGCAATTCATTCCGCGTATTTCGCGAGCATTCCGCACCTTATATCGATTTAAGCGGACCGAAAGAGGAAGTGTCCGCTCAACTGGAAGCGGTGATGAGCGAAGAAATTTTGATTGCAGACGGTGACGCCTTCTTTTTACATCCCGGCGAACTGGCGCTTGCCACGACATTGGAAGCGGTCAAACTACCGGCGAATATTATCGGTTGGTTGGACGGACGTTCGTCTTTAGCCCGTTTAGGATTAATGGTGCACGTGACGGCGCACCGCATTGATCCGGGTTGGGAAGGGAAAATCGTGTTGGAATTTTATAATTCGGGCAAATTGCCTTTGGCGTTGCGTCCGAATATGGTGATCGGCGCCTTGAGTTTTGAAGTGCTCAGCGGTGAAGCGGCGCGTCCTTATAACCGCCGTCAGGATGCAAAATACAAAAATCAACAAAACGCCGTCGCCAGCCGTATTAATCAGGATTAAACGGTATCGCTTATGTGGAAAAAAATCGCTTTTGCGCTGTCGGCAGCCATTATTGCGCTGTTTGCCTTTTTATATTGGCAGGTAAATAAAGCGCAGCAAGAAATCACACAGTTGCTGAATCAGCAGGGCATTGTGTTTGAAGATTTGGCAACGGATTTTTTCCCGCAACCGGCGATTAATTTACAACAGGCGAAATATATCGCCGATAACAGGTTTATAAGGGCAAAACAAATCCGCTTGGAATTGCACTTATTGCCGACGCTTATCGGTCAGACGCGTTTCAAACAAATCGGTTTGCAGGATGGTGTAACGCAAAATCCCGATTATCATTCCATTAATTTAAGCTTAAAACCGACCGCACTTTATAAAGAAGATTTGCCCGATTTAATTCATTTCTTCAAATATCGGGAAATGCGCGATCAATCTTCAGATAAATGGAACGTCGAAATAGCGCTCAGCGCGCAAAATCCGCAAGATGATCGCGTGGAGGTTTATCTGAATACGACATTACAACCCGCGGGATTACGTTTTGCCGATGCCAAACTCCATGTCCGTTTAGCCCGTCCCGCTTATGCGGATAAACAAGATTTCAGCCTGTATCTCCGCAAAGGATATATCGGCAAATCCGCACGGCAGGACGTAGATTATGAAATTAACGGTGTGACGCGCATTAACGATGAAGATCTCGGTTACGTCAGCGCCAAAGTGTTTTCACCGAATGAAACTCGTCCGAGTTATTTGGCGTCATTCACCGCCGATGCTTGCGAGCGTTGTAATACGATG
>JBHBXR010000188.1:0-2795 GCA_041795785.1 Mesocricetibacter sp. | reverse complement strand
TGTGACTTATCTCGCATTTTTGAAATTAAACTCCAAAAAAATATTTCAACACGATTTTTTTGCTTTAAAATATCCATTAACTGAATATCAATGAATACATTTTTGTAACCATTGAAAGAGGAATACCCCATGAGATTTACATTCCCTGTTTTGCAACACACTTTATTTGCAACCATTGCGATGACCGCACTTTCCGCACAAGCCGCGTTATATCCCGAACTTCCCGTCGGTATTAAAAACGGTGCGGGAGCGTTAATTGAAAATACGGTTTATGTCGGATTGGGCACGGCGGGAAATAAATTTTTCTCTCTTAATTTAACGGAAGAAAATGCAAAATGGCAGGAACTGCCTGATTTTCCGGGCGGTGAGCGTATGCAACCTGTCGCCGCCGCCGTTGACGGCAAATTATATGTGTTAGGCGGAACGCAAAAAAATGAAAAAGGAGAATTGCGACTGGTGAATGATGCTTATCGTTATGATCCGATAAATGACACATGGGTGAAATTAGAAACCCGTTCGCCTCTCGGTCTTTCCGGTGCCGTTGCCGCAACACATAAAAACAAAATTTATTTGCTTGGCGGGATGAATAGCGAAATTGTGAACGGCTATTTCCAAGATTTTAATGCGGCGGGCGGAGACAGATTAAGACAAAAAGCCGTCATGGAACCTTATTTTAACCAACGTCCGCAAGACTATTTTTTAAATACGGAATTTTTCAGCTATGAACCCTCAAGCAATAAGTGGTACAACGAAGGCAATTTCCCTTTTGCTCCGCGTGCCGGCGCATTAATGACCATTGCCAATGATACCGTGATCGTGGTGAACGGCGAAATCAAGCCGGGATTGCGCACCGCTTCGACGGAACAGGGAAAATTTACTTCCAAAGGCGTAGAATGGCGTAAATTGGCGGATTTGCCCGCACAAAAAGGTAAGACGCAAGACGGCTTGGCGGGAGCGATGGGCGGTTATTCCAACGGTCATTATCTCGTTACCGGCGGAGCCAATTTCCCCGGCGCCACTCAACAATTTAAAGAAGGCAGACTGTTTGCTCACGAAGGTTTGAGCAAAGTATGGCATAAAGAGGTTTACACCTTAGGCGGTAAAGGCGGCTGGCGTATTATCGGTGAACTGCCAATCGGCGTGGGCTACGGTGTCAGCATTTCTTATAACAACAAAGTCTTATTAATCGGCGGGGAAACCGACGGCGGAAAAGCGCTTACTTCCGTGCAAACAATCAGTTATGACGGTAAAACCCTCACTGTCGAATAAAACGTTTTTTCTGTGATGATCTAATGCAAGGCGGTTTAACCGAACGGTTATCCGCCTTTTATCTTTGTTTCTTTCTTAATTTTAAAGCAAAAACCGACCGCACTTTGCACGGAATTTTTACGATTTCAACATCCTTATATTGCATAATTATGCAAAAAACATTAATATTCTTTCAGTTTTGCAAAAATAGAGACTTACTTAAACCAAATGACAATCAGCGTTAAAAACTTAAACTTTTTTTACGGTTCATCGCAAGCGTTATTCGATATTAATTTAACCGCGCAAGAAGGCGATACCGTTGTATTATTAGGGCCGAGCGGTGCGGGCAAAAGCACCTTAATCCGCACTTTAAACTTATTGGAAGTGCCGCAATCGGGCGAATTGGGCATCGCTAACAATACTTTTGATTTGTCTTCCGTGGCGGATCCTAAAAAAATCCGTCAGTTACGTCAGGATGTCGGCATGGTGTTCCAACAATACAATTTGTGGCCGCATTTCACCGTGATCGAAAACCTGATTGAAGCGCCGATGAAAATTTTAGGCTTAGACGAGGCAACGGCAAAGAAACAAGCGATAGAATTACTAACCCGTTTACGTTTGGAACAATTCGCCGATCGCTTCCCGTTGCAATTATCCGGCGGTCAACAGCAGCGTGTCGCAATCGCCCGCGCATTGATGATGAAACCGCAAGTGCTGTTGTTTGACGAACCGACGGCGGCATTGGATCCCGAAATTACCGCGCAGATTGTTTCGATCATTCAGGAATTGCAGCAAACCGGTATCACTCAAGTGATCGTTACCCACGAAGTGAGCATGGCGCGCAAAGTCGCGACTAAAGTGGTGTATATGGAGCAAGGTCATATTGTGGAAAGCGGCGATGCAAGCTGCTTTGAAAATCCGCAAACAGAACGTTTTAAACAATATTTATCTCATTCAGAATAAGGAAAAAACATGAAAAAATTACTTTTAACCGCGCTTTTAGCCGGTACCGCATTCGCCGCTCAAGCCAAAGACATCACTTTTGCGATGGAGCCGAGCTATCCGCCGTTTGAATTAACCAACGAAAAAGGCGAAATTATCGGCTTTGACGTGGATGTGGCAAACGCAATCTGTAAAGAAATTCAAGCCACTTGTCATTTCAAAAGCCAAGCGTTTGATGCTTTGATTCCAAGTTTGAAAGCCAAACGTTTTGATGCGGCAATTTCAGCTATCGATATTACCGAAGCGCGCGCCAAACAAGTCAGTTTCAGTGATCCTTACTACGACAGTTCCGCCAGCTTTATCGGAGTGAAAGGTAAAGCGGATTTGGCTGCCGCAAAAAATGTCGGCGTGCAAAACGGGACGACTTATCAACAATATGTAGTGGCGGAAACCAAACAATATACGCCTAAATCCTATGCGTCGTTGCAAGATGCGATTTTGGACTTAAAAAACGGTCGTATTGATGTGATTTTCGGCGATACTGCGGTATTGGCGGATATGCTGACCAAACAAGCGGATTTAGCCTTTGTCGGTGACAAAGTCGA
>JBHBXR010000187.1:0-8839 GCA_041795785.1 Mesocricetibacter sp. | reverse complement strand
TATAATGGAATTGACCGAAAAAGTTTCCCTTTATTCTTGAAGGAATGTGAATTTCGGTTTAACTTTGGGGCACCAAAAGAGCAGTTAAAAACATTGCGAAAATGGTGTGAAATTTAGGGCTAATCTACGTCAGCCCCTTATATTATTATCGTCCTTTTGTGAAGGATACCTATAGAAATCGACTGGCAAGATTAGATGAACCAAGTAATTTCAAAATAGACGGAACGATACCAAGGATAGACGGCGCTACCGGACTTTATCCGTTATATGCCGCCGTTGTGCAAGCGACTTATCCGGAAATGGATTATTACCCACATTATGATCCGAATGATAAGGAAAAATCCCTAGTCAGATGCAGTAAAACGCCCGAGGCTTACGAAAACCTGATTAACGGTAAAGTCGACGTAATTTTTGTTGCCGGTCCGTCGGATAAACAACTGGCGTTGGCGAAAGAAAAAGGTGTGGAACTGAAACTCACACCAATCGGCAAAGAGGCATTTGTCTTTTTTGTGAATAACAAAAATCCCGTAAATAATTTGACTGTCGAACAAATCGTACAGATTTATGCGGGCAAAATTAAGAATTGGCGAGATGTGGGCGGCAATAGTGATTCTATCCGCGCCTTCCAACGCCCAGAAGGCTCGGGTAGCCAAACCGCATTGCAGCGTATAATGGGCAATACTCCGTTAATGGAAGCCCCGCGTGAAGATGTGCCGGCAGGAATGGGCGGCATTATCAATCGAGTGGCGAATTATCGTAACTACAAAAACGGTTTGGGCTATTCTTTCTTATTTTTCGCCACCCAAATGGTGAACAATAAAGAAATCAAATTGTTAAGTATCGATGGTGTTGAACCGAATCACGAAAACATCCGCTCGGGCAAATACCCGTTTGCAAAAGAGTTTTACGCGGTAACACTCGGCAACGAAAGTCGGGAAACGCGCGCACTGATTGAGTGGATTAAATCGTCGCAAGGCAAAGAATTAATTCGCAAAAGCGGATTTGTACCGGTGGAGTAAAAACCATGGTAGAGCGGAATAGGCTCGCTGGCGATATTGATTTACAGGGCACCGTACTTAAACGTTTGGTTGCCCCTGAATTACCAAGAAATTTCAAGGGATAATTATTTCCTTTTAAGAAAAAGTAAATCAATATTTTTTATATTTATCTCCAAATGGAAAAATATATAATGAATTCACTTTCGAGAGAGAGGTTCTCAAAGAAAAGAAATTTAAATATTTATCCATATGATAGGAGTAAAAAATATGAAAAGAGTCGCAAATGTACATACCGCTCCGGCAAAACACTGGGTAGGCAACGGTTTCCAAGTTCAATCCATGTTCAGTTATAACGATACCGATAAAAATCTTGATCCGTTTTTGTTGATGGATTACAACCCACCGCGTCATTTCGACGGCGGTCGTAAAAGTGATTTTCGTGGGGTCGGCGAACATCCGCACCGCGGCTTTGAAACCGTCACTATCGCTTATCAGGGCGAAGTAACCCATCGGGATTCCACGGGCGGTGGCGGTACTATCGGTACCGGTGACGTACAATGGATGACCGCGGGTTCGGGTTTAATGCACCAAGAGTTCCATTCCGAAAAATTCTCTGCAGAGGGCGGAATGTTTGAAATGGTGCAACTTTGGGTGAATTTACCGGCAAAATACAAAATGACGGCACCGAAGTATCAAGCTATTACGGCGGCAAATATTCCGACTGTCGCGTTAGCCGATAACGCAGGAAGCACTCGAATTATCGCCGGTAATTTGGCTGATACCAAAGGTGCGGCAACAACGTTCAGCCCGATTAATATGTGGGATGTGCGCATGAATGCCGGCAAAGCATATACTTTTGCGGTGCCGGAAAGCCACAACCTGATCGTATTGGTCTTGGACGGAACCGTTCAACTCAACGGTAACGAAATCGCCCGTCGCGGTGAGCTGGTGACCTTTGAAAAAGGTGGCGCCGATGTGCAAATCGAAGCGAACAACGAAGCCAAACTGCTGATTCTAAGCGGCGAGCCGTTAAACGAACCGATTGTCGGTTACGGTCCGTTCGTGATGAACAACCGAGAAGAAATCGTGCAAGCTTTCAATGACGTCAACAGCGGTAAATTCGGACGGATTGATAACTAATCGAAACGCAGAAACGGCGGAGTCTTAACGGATTCCGCCGTTTTTATTTCAAGAGCGATTTTACAATTCGAATTGCGGCGTATAACGTTCGGTCAACTGAACTAAAAACGGCATAGAAATCGACCGCACTTTTGTACCGGAAGAGAGGAACGCGTTTAAACCGCGTGCGCTTAAATCCGTGTCTAAGGCATAACAAGCCGCTCGACAACGGGAAAACAAGTCGGGATATTTGATTGCCAGCAAGACGCCGTCCTGCCATAACACAACGGCATCCTGTGCGCTTGCGTTAGCCAAATGGCTTTCCAGTTCACAGTGCGGATAATCGGCTTGGGAAAATGTGTAAAGCATAGGGCGTTCTCAGGATAATTCCAAAACAAAAGTGCGGTTAAAAAACCAAACATTTTTCCGCTTGTCTTAATTTTTCCAACAGCAAAGTGCGGTCGTTTTTTTCGCAGAAAATAACCGGCGTTATCTGCGTCAGTCCAAACCGCTGCAACGACTGCGCACATACATAGCGGTTTTCGATTTCATATAAATCCAATAATTTCAACGGGCTGATAAAATCCTTTTGCAAGATCAATTCCGCTTGTTGATTAGGAACCAAATTGAACACGCCGTCATCCATAAAAAACACGGCGATTTCATCTTCATTACAAAATGCCGTCGCTGCCAACAGGGCGTCCAAACCTTCACGGCTGTTTGAACTGCCGTACGGGCTATGGCGGAATACAAATGCAAGTTTGATCATATCGTTATCACTCTGTCCGCTTCCAAGACGGCTTTGCTGAATTCGCCCAAACCCGCCAATATAAAGCCGTCGGCTAAATTATGCTGATTGCGTTGGGCTGCCGTCATGGCGTCTACTACGCCGCGACGTTGGGCGGCGGCGATACATAAATGCAATGGAACTTGATGAGTTTGCGCCAAGGTTTGCCACGCCTGCAACAAATTAAATTCGTCATTAGCGGGGTAAACAAAGGCATTGCCGTTAGTAACGCCGGCTTGCGCAAAGAAAATCTGCGTAATTTGATGTCCTCGTTCGAGCAAGGCACAGGCGAATTGATAAGCTAAAAACGCCCCTTGCGAACCGTAAACGGGCTGTTTAACCATCAATACATAACGCATTTAGTCTTGATCCTGTTTGATTTGACGAATATACAAATATACCGTGTGACGGGAAATATCTAACCGTTCGGCAACTAAATTGATGGCGTCTTTAATATCGAAAATGCCTTTTTCGAACAGAGATACGACAATCTGACGGTTTTTATTGTTATTGGCAACCAAACGATCCGCCGTGACTTCTTCAATGGTTTTTTCCATTGTCTGCACGACCAATTCCTCGACGGAACTGGCAAAATTGACGTTTGAGGTTTCTTCTTGCGATACCGGCGGAATGAAAGAACGTATGAACTGCGACACCGGCACGTCTAAGTTTATGTTAATGCAAAGCAAACCGATGATGCGCTGCTGCTGATTGCGGATAGCGATGGTGACCGATTTCATCAAACCGTTGCTTTTGGCACGGGTGAAATAAGGTTTGGATACGCTGTCGGTTTTCATATTATGGAGGGATTGCAACGCCAAATCCGTAATCGGCGAGCCCTCGTGACGATTGGTGTTATGTCCGTTGGCGATACAAATCGCCGAATGTTCCAAATCTTCCAGCGAATGTAATACAATCTCGCAATGGCTGCCGATAAGTGCACTAACGCCCTCCACTACGGCGCGGTAAGAATTTAAGATGGCGCGGTCTTGTTCGGTAAACGGTCGTTTATCACTTAACATCGGATATTTCTCACAAATAAATGACCGCACTTTGCGTTTCTTTTATACACAAAGTGCGGTGGATTTTTTTGTTATTTTTTAGCAGCCGGATTGACATCCAATACTTCAACCTCAAAATACAGGGTCGAATTAGCCGGAATAGCGCCCATTTCTTGATCGCCGTAAGCCAATTCCGCCGGGATCACCAATTCGATTTTACCGCCTTTTTTGATTAATTGAAGACCTTCGATCCAGCCTTGAATCACTTGGTTCAACACAAACTCAACCGGTTGACCGCGTTCTACCGAGCTGTCAAACACTTTGCCGTTCGGTAATTTGCCGGTGTAATGCACTTTCACTACGTCGGTATCTTTAATGGCATCGCCCGAACCTTCTTTCTCAACACGATATAACAGGCCTGATTTGGTTTCTTTCACATCGGCTTTTTTCTTAAATTCCGCCGCTAACTTAGCGCCGTCTTCTTTCGCTTGTTTAGCTTGCTCGGCGGCTTTAGCCTGACTGGCAGCTTTTAATTTTTCATCGACTTTGTTCAGCGTTTCCACCAACGCTTTATTTTCCGATAAATCCACTTTGCCGTTTAACGCATCGGCAACACCTGCCAACACACGTTCTTTGTCATAGTTGATGACGTCTTTTTGGGCATCAACCAAACCTTTTAAATCCGTACCTAATAATGCGCCCACCGCATAAGAAGCGTCATCGGTGAATTTTTTATCTGCTGCGTCATCCGCTAAAACAGAAGTAGAAAATACCGCACCTACCATAAGGGCGATCGCAGAGAGTTTTTGAAGTTTCATAATTAATTTCCTTTATATAAAAAATAATGCAAATAAAAATTGCCGTATTTATTTTGCGCCAAATAGGTTAAAGTGTATTTTATAAATGTACAACACTTATTTAGGCGTATTATGCAAAATTCAACTGAAAACGAACAATATTTAGCCGAATTGGAAATGAAGATCACCTTTCAGGAAAAAGCGATTGAAGAATTAAATCAAGCACTTATTCAACAACAACTGACAATTGACAAAATGCAGGTGCAATTACGTTATTTGGTAAACAAACTCAAAGACGTGCAGCCTTCCAATATTGCCAGTCAGGCGGAAGAAACGCCGCCGCCTCATTATTAATCCCCGTTGTTCCCCATAAAAACAAATCGAAATCCGACCGCACTTTTGACAACGTTTATGCCGTTTTATTCAAAATCGGTTTTAAAAATCTTGCCGTGTGCGAATGCGGATCTTTCGCTACCTGTTCAGGCGTACCGGTGGCGATGATTTGTCCGCCGCCGCTACCGCCTTCAGGACCGAGATCCACAATCCAGTCGGCGGTTTTAATCACATCCAAATTATGTTCAATCACTACTACCGTATTGCCTTGATCACGCAAGCGATGCAGTACTTCCAATAATTGCTTGATATCGGCAAAATGCAAACCTGTGGTCGGCTCGTCTAAAATATACAGGGTTTTGCCCGTATCCCGTTTGGATAATTCCGTCGCCAGTTTCACCCGCTGCGCCTCACCGCCCGACAACGTGGTGGACGATTGCCCCAAGCGGATATAAGACAGCCCCACATCCATCAAAGTTTGCAATTTACGCGCCACCATCGGAATGGCATCGAAAAACTCGCGCGCTTCCTCTACGGTCATTTCCAGCACTTGATGAATAGTTTTACCTTTGTAACGGATTTCTAAGGTTTCGCGGTTATAGCGTTTGCCTTTACATTGATCACAAGGCACATACACATCAGGCAGAAAGTGCATTTCCACTTTCAAAACACCGTCGCCCTGACAGGCTTCACAACGTCCGCCGCGTACATTGAAACTGAAACGCCCCGGATTATAGCCGCGTGCGCGCGATTCCGGTACACCGGCAAACAATTCGCGAATAGGTGTAAACAGTCCCGTGTAAGTCGCCGGATTGGAACGCGGCGTTCTGCCGATAGGGCTTTGATCGATGTCGATTACTTTATCGAAAAATTCCAACCCTTCGATGGATTTATAAGGCGCATAATTAATATTATCCGCCCGATTGAGCGCATTTTGCGCCAAGGGATACAGTGTATCGTTAATTAAAGTGGATTTGCCCGAACCGGAAACACCGGTAATACAAGTGAATAGACCGACCGGAATTTCCAAATTCACGCTTTTCAGATTGTTGCCCGTTGCGCCGTTTAGTTTCAGCAATTTGTGTTTATCAAGTGCGGTGCGTTTTGGCGGAATTTCGATTTTCTCCGCGCCGGACAAAAATTTACCCGTTAATGAATTCGGATTGGACATAATCTGCGCCGCAGTTCCTTCCGCGACAATTTCACCGCCGTGTACGCCGGCACCCGGTCCGATGTCGATAATATGATCCGCCGCACGAATGGCATCTTCGTCATGTTCCACCACAATCACGGTATTACCCAAATTTCGCAAATGAATCAATGTATTGAGTAAACGCTCGTTATCCCGCTGATGCAAACCGATAGACGGCTCGTCCAACACATACATTACGCCGACCAACCCCGCTCCGATTTGGCTTGCCAAACGGATACGTTGCGCTTCACCGCCGGATAAGGTTTCCGCCGAACGGGAAAGGGACAAATAATTCAACCCGACATTGACTAAAAACTGTAACCGTTCTTTGATTTCTTTCAGAATTTTTTCCGCAATTTGCGCTTTCTGTCCGACTAACGCCATTTTTTCAAAGAAAGCAAAGGCTTCGCCGATACTCATTTCCGAAACCTCAGGCAAATTGGTTTGCCCGATATAAACGTGACGCGCTTCCGGACGCAAACGCGAGCCGCAACAATCGTTACAAGGGCGGGTGCTGATGTTTTTTGCCAATTCTTCGCGCACCGACATGGATTCCGTTTCTTTATAACGGCGCGCCATATTGTTCAGAATACCCTCAAAAGCGTGGCGACGTACTACGATATCGCCGCGATCGTTCATATACTGGAATTCGATTTCTTCTTTACCCGAGCCGTTGAGAATAATCTGCTGAATTTTTTTCGGTAACCGCTCAAACGGCGTTTCGATATCAAAAGCATAATGTTTGGCAAGGGAAGTCAGCATCTGATAATAATAAAAATTACGCCGATCCCAACCTTTAATCGCACCGTTTGCCAATGAAACGGAAGCGTTTTGAATAACGCGGTTTTCATCAAAATATTGCTGCACGCCTAAACCGTCGCAAGTAGGACAGGCTCCCGCCGGATTGTTAAAGGAAAATAAACGCGGTTCCAATTCGGGTACCGAATAACCGCAATGCGGACAGGCGAAATTGGCGGAAAACACCAGTTCTTCTCCGTTCGGATTATCCATTTCCGCCACGACGGCGGTGCCACCCGAAAGTTCCAATGCGGTTTCAAAGGATTCCGCCAATCTTGTGGCTAAATCCGACCGCACTTTGAAGCGATCCACCACAACTTCGATAGTATGTTTTTTTTGTAGCTCCAGTTTCGGCGGATCGGATAAATCGCAAATTTCACCGTCGATACGGGCACGAATATAACCCTGCGCGGCAATTTGCTCCAACACTTTAACGTGTTCGCCTTTGCGCGCCTTCACTACCGGCGCCAGTAACATCATTTTGCTTTCTTCCGGCAGGCTTAACACTTTATCCACCATCTGGCTGATGGTTTGGGCGGTTAACGGCACATTGTGCTCAGGGCAGCGAGGTTCTCCGACACGAGCAAATAACAAGCGTAGATAGTCATGAATTTCGGTAATGGTACCGACCGTAGAACGCGGATTATGGGAGGTGGATTTTTGTTCGATGGAAATTGCCGGTGACAACCCTTCAATATGATCCACATCGGGTTTTTCCATTAAGGATAAAAACTGACGGGCGTAAGCAGACAATGATTCTACATAGCGACGTTGTCCTTCCGCATATAAAGTATCAAATGCCAACGAGGATTTGCCCGAACCGGACAAACCGGTAATCACGATTAATTTATCACGGGGAATAGTCAGATTAATGTTTTTCAGGTTATGGGTTCTTGCCCCGCGAATGTCAATTTTGTCCATAATATCGATAGTTAGCGAAAAATTTTAAATTTGGATGCATTATCGCATATTTGTTTATCTGTGCAAATATCCAGTGAAAATTTATAGATTTTCTTCCTGATTTCAGGCACAATAAACGAAATTTTTTCACCTTATTTAGCAGAGGAAATTATGGCTGGAATTAATAAAGTAATTATCGTCGGACATTTGGGTAACGACCCCGAAATCCGCACAATGCCGAACGGCGAAGCCGTCGCCAATATCAGCGTGGCGACCAGTGAAAGCTGGACGGATAAAAATACCGGCGAACGTCGTGAAATCACCGAGTGGCACCGTATCGTTTTTTACCGCCGCCAAGCAGAAATCGTAGGCGAATATTTACGCAAAGGTTCGCAGGTTTATGTAGAAGGTCGCCTCAGAACCCGTAAATGGCAGGACCAAAACGGACAGGATCGTTACACCACGGAAATTCAAGGCGATGTAATGCAAATGTTAGGCGGACGCGGCGGTCAAGGCGGCGCTGACTATGCTCCGCAAAACGCACCGCAACAATATACGCAACCGAATTATCAAGCGCAATCCAACTATTCGCCACAAGCGCAATCCCGCCCGGCAGCCAATAAACCGGCTCCGCAAGCAGAACCGCCGATGGATAACTTTGATGATGATATCCCGTTCTGAGTTACATATAATTTAAAACTGTAAAATAAAACCCATATAAATATAGAGAACCCTTTATTTTAAAAGGGTTCTCTTTTTTTACATTAATTTTGACACAACATCTTTAATTTGATAGTATTTATATATGATATTTTTGTAAATTAAATGAATATGTATAGATTAGAAACAGTCCTTTTTTCAAATGGAGAACGTTTTCCTATATTGGTTAATGTTAAAACTGGTATTCCTGATTT
>JBHBXR010000186.1:0-14313 GCA_041795785.1 Mesocricetibacter sp. | reverse complement strand
GAACAACACGCTCAACCATAACGTCCACACCGGTTCTAACAACATAATAATCGCCGCGTTCGTGACATCGCAATATTTTTGTCCGACGGTTTGTAAGAGAACCCTGACATTGGTTGCCAACAGCACACTGCCGGCGAACCAGCCCCAAATATGCGGAGAAATTTGTGTCGGCCAGTTTTCCATAAAATAGGAATAAACACCGCAACATACGCCGATCATACCTAACTGAATGGTTGTCAGCGCCAATGCGGGGACATTTTTGACGAATTGGTTATTCAACACAAAATACAAGGCGGCGGAGAGAGAAGAGCAGAGAAAAATGATATTGCCCAAAGAAAACTGAAAGGCCCCTTTTTCCGCAGACAGCCAATAAAGCCCCATCACCGCAATAGGGAGCGATAAGGCAAATAATTTCGGCGGTTTATGCTGAAACAACAGCCAAGACAACAAGGGGGCGATCAACATTGCCAGACTGACCAAAAAGGCACCTTCGCCCAAATGGGTGCTGTGTATCAATCCCAATACCCAAAGCACGATATTCAAAATATAAGCAAAACCGACCGCACTTGCGCGCAAAATTTGCGCTTTATTCAAACGCGTTAATTGCGGAAAGGCAAAAGGAAGAAACAGTAGGAAAGCAAGAAAAAAGCGCAAGCCGAGAAAACCCATCGGCGGTAATTCTTCCATCGAATATTTCGATAAAAACCAACCGGACGCACCGATTAAGGTCACGACAAATATCATTACTTCGCCAAGGTATTTTTTCAGCATAATTCGCCTTCTTGCAAATGCAAAAATCAGATCCGCCCGATTATAAAGCAGATCTGATTTTATGAAACGGAAAGAATGTTATTTCTCAAAATAAACTTTTTTCAACGCCATTTCCAGTCCGCGAAACTCGGCCAATCCTTTCAAACGACCGATAGCGGAATAGCCCGGGTTGGTTTTCTTATGCAAATCATCCAACATTTGATGACCGTGATCCGGACGCATCGGGATCAGACGGGTTTCGCCCTTAGCTTTACGTCGGTATTCTTCCGTCAATAACGCTTTGACGACATTAAACATATCCACATCGCCTTGTAAATGCGCCGCTTCGTGGAAAGTCAACGGATTTTGTTCGCGCTGCGTGGAGCGCAGGTGTGCGAAATAAATACGATCGGCGAACTTTTCCGTCATTTTGACCAAGTCGTTGTCGGAACGTACGCCGTAAGAACCGGTACACATAGTAAAACCGTTGGCGGGTAGAGGTTGGGTGTCCACATACCATTGCATATCTTCGATAGTGGATACGATACGCGGCAAACCTAAAATCGGACGCGGCGGATCGTCGGGGTGAACCGCCATTTTTATTCCCACTTCCTGTGCGACCGGAATGATTTCATTCAGAAAATAGGCCAAATGCGTACGGAATTTTTCGGGAGTAATGCCTTTATAACGATCTAATTGACCTTGAAACTCTTCCAAGGTATAGCCTTCTTCCGCTCCCGGCAAACCGGCAATAATATTATTGGTGAGTTGCTTGATTTCATCTTCAGTCATTTTGTCATAATAAGCCTTGGCTTCTTGACGTTCCTGTTCGCTATAGGTTTGTTCCGCGCCCGGACGTTTTAAAATGTGTAATTCAAATGCCGCAAAAGCAATTTGATCAAAACGTAATGCCTTGGAACCGTCCGGCAATTCATAGGCTAAATCGGTGCGGGTCCAGTCCAATACCGGCATAAAGTTATAACAAACCGTATCAATGCCGCATTGTGCCAGATTTCTTAAGGTTTGCTTATAGTTATCGATCCAGGTTTGATATTGTCCCGAATGGGTTTTAATTTCTTCATGCACGGGAACACTTTCCACTACGGACCAAACTAAGCCCGCTTGTTCCACTTGTGCTTTACGTTTTTCAATTTCTTCAATACTCCATACCTGACCGTTCGGAATGTGATGAAGTGCGGTTACAATACCGGTCGCACCCGCCTGACGAATATCCGCCAAAGAAACCGGATCATTAGGTCCGTACCAACGCCATGCTTGTTCCATAGAAAACTCCTTAATAATGAATGTTAATTACAGTCCCACAACAACAGGATTGACATTAAACAGGAAACCGTCAAAGTCCGGATCTTCCACATCCGACAATTCAAACAGTTTGCGTTTAACGTTTTCCAAGTGTTGCCACATTGCTTTTTTGGCAAGTGCGGGGTCTTTACGTTGAATACTGTTTAAAATATTTTCGTGATCTTTTAGCCAAAGTTGGCGGTATTTTTGATCACTGATATGCAAATGTAAGCCTTTCCACATTGAATTTTTGCGGTATTTCCACAGATCTTTTTGCATCTGAATCAATACTTCGTTCTGTGTGATTTCGGCGATTGCCAGATGAAATTCTTCATCCGCCGTATAGTCCTCACCGCTTTCATCCTGCTCTAGCGTAATGCGTTCCCGATTCAAAATTTCTTTTAATCTCAGTACATCGTTACGGTTAGCCTGAATGGCCGCAAATTCGGCAATACTGCTTTCTATCAGTTGTCTTGCCTGTAATAATTCAAAGGGTCCGACATCTTCATAAAAAGGCTCGTCTTCCGCATGCTTGAGCGGCAAGTTGATGACATATACTCCCGAACCTTTACGCACGGATACCAAATTTTCCAATTCCAGCATAATCAGCGCTTCACGCACCACCGTTCGGCTTACATTCATTTTTTCTGCAAGATCCCGCTCAGGAGGAAGCCTTTCACCGATTTGGTAAACTCCGTCGATTAAATCCTGTTTTAAAATCGAACCAATCTTCTTATATGAGCGTAATTCCGCATATTCTGACATTCTCAATCCTCATAAGGTATGTTATTCATTTCCAATTGACTTCCCTGACTTAATACATTTCCATTAACAACGAGTTTTCTATTTTCGTGTTCAGGCAGTTTAATCGTTAAACGCGGATAAGCCGGTTGCCAAGCTCCCGCTTTTTTGACGTTTAATTTCACACTTTCCTGATCACAGACCAATTCTATCGTTAATTGAAGATATTCACCATGCAGATAAGAGAAAGTTTCTCCATCGTCATCGAAAATGGTATAACAACCCCTGCCTTCTTGTTTAAACGGAAATACTAACAATTCCCGCACATTATCTTTCTCGGTGCATACATAAGCCGTTCTTTCCGACATTGGAATAACGGAGCCCGCTTTAACAAACAGCGGAATACGGTTTAACGGGGCGTCCGCATTAATTGTCTGTCCGCCGGAGAACCATTGATGTGTATAGAAATCAAACCAACCGACATGATTATCAGGCAAATAAACCGCTCGTTTTCGTTGTCCTTCTTCCACTACCGAAGCCACTAACATATCTTTGCCCAACAAATAATCGTCGGATTCCGCGTATGTGTTCGGATCCTGTTCGTGATCTAAAAAAGTCGGGCGTAACATCGGCTCTAAATCCTGATGAGCCTGCCAAAGAATGTTGTAGAAATACGGTAAAAGTTTATACCGCAGTTTAATTGCATCCCGAATTAAATCAGTTACTTCCGGATACATCCAAGGTTCATTGACGGTTTTATCGTCATTCCATGAGTGAATAGTAAATCGTGGGTGCATTACGCCGTTCTGTACCCAGCGTACGAACAATTCCGGTTCCGGTTTATTGCCGGAAAAACCGCCCACATCGTGACCGAGATTGTATAAACCGGACAAACTCATTCCCAATCCCATCCGAATGTTATAACGCAATGTATTCCAATTGGTTCTGTTGTCGCCGGACCAAGTTTGTACATAACGGTTCATACCCGGGCTTCCGGAACGGGAAATCAAATACGGACGTATATTCGGTGCAAAGGCCAATTGCGCTTCATAAGAGGATTTCATCATTAACAACGGATGCAAAGGGCGAATGAGTTTAATCGGAATTGGTTTACCAAAACCGTTACATTTGGCGTTCGCGTCCCAAACTTCATATTCGTTATTATCGTTCCAAGTGGAACCGATACCGTATTCCAATAATTGTTTGGTGACATTATCTTTCCACCATTGAACGGTATTCGGATTGGTAAAATCCAAATGCGAACCTTCATCGTCCCAAAATGCCGAACGCTCGGGCATATCGGTTTCGGAATCCCGAATAAACAAACCGAGTTCTTTTACTTCGTTATAACGCGGGTGATCCTGCAATAAACAAGGTTTAATGTTCGCCGCCAGTTTCATACCGGCATCGCGGAAATATTCCGCCATTTTGTGCGGTTGCGGAACCTTGTCATAGTTCCAGTTAAAGACATAGCGTTTGTTACCGATGGAGGTATAACCTGATGATAATTGAAACGAATCACAGGGAATATCATGTTGTCGGCATAAATCGACAAATTGCTTAAGTTGTTCCTGCGCATCCGGCGCATCGGTATAACTCATCGTAGAACCGCTGTAACCCAAACTCCATTTAGGCGAGAAAATGGTGCCGCCGGTAAGTGCGGTGTATTTTTTGGTTATTTCTAAAATACTCGGACCGAAGATAACGTAGTAATCAAGATCTCCGTCTTCCGCACGATAGCTTTTATACGCCGTGTGATAGTTATCGATTTCATTACCCAAATCAAACCAGCAAGATGCCAAGTTGTCGTAATAAATCCCGTAACTGACGCCTTTTTTATGCGTAATATAGAACGGAATATGTTTATACAGCGGATCCGTCGTTTCCGCGTTATAACCCATGGCATCAAGATTACGCATTTCAAAACGTCTGCCTTTGCGGTTTAAAGCACCGGTTTTTTCGCCCAAACCGTAGTAATTTTCGACCGCACTTCGTTCGATATAATGCGAAATCTTAGTATCATCAACGGCGAATAAATAAGCGCCGGTTTTGCGATCCCGCATTAACGGCATCCATTGCTGCGCAACTTTATATTGCCATTCCAAATATAAAGGTTGACGCACAATCACTTTTAACCGTTGGGTTGATACTTCAATGCCGTCATTTCGGACATCCACTTGATAATCCGGCAAGGAAAAACCTTCGGTGGAAAATCTTTCCCGTCCTTCCCAATTAATATCCGTCCGATTCGGTGTAATCGCCCAAGTGCGGTCTAATTTAAAGCCGTTTTGTTTACTGAACGCCACACGGATGATGTCCTGTTCCAACACAAAAATGTGCAGGATATAACCGCGTTCGCATTCGATATCGATACGGTTATTTTCGTTTTTTAGAAATCGGATTAACTTCAACGTTTTCATATTAACCTCTCTAGTAACCCAATAACGCTTGCGGTAACGCCAAACTTAATTGCGGCACATAAGTGACTAAAAATAAAGTGAGAATCAAAATAGCGTAGAAAGGTAACAGCGGTTTAATCACTTTGTCGATTTTCACGCCGGAAACCGAACAGCCCACAAATAAGGTGCTACCCACAGGCGGAGTACAAATACCGATAGATAAATTAAATGTCATTAAGATACCGAAATGAACCGGATCCATTCCCAATTCGGTCACAATAGGCAAAAAGATCGGTGTAAAAATCAGCAATGCCGGGGTCATATCCATAAAGGTGCCGACAATCAATAGAATCAAGTTGATAATTAACAGGATAACGATCGGATTTTCAGAAACGGTCAATAATGCGTCACTGATCGTGTACGGAATATCCGCGTTTGCCATTGCCCAAGACATACCCATGGAAGTGCCGATTAAAAGCAATACGATTGAAGTGGTCACCATGGCTTCTAAAATAATGGCAGGTAATTGTTTAAAGGAAATTTCTTTATAAATTCCCATGGAAAGCACAAGGGTGTAAACCACTGCGATTGCCGAGGCTTCCGTTGCCGTAAAAATACCGGCAATAATCCCGCCGATAATAACAATGACCAATCCCAAACTCGGTAAAGCATCTAAGGTTTTTTGACAGGCTTCCTGCATCGTCGGTTTCGGAGAAATGGGGTAATTGCGTTTTTTGGCGATAATCCCGGCTATCACCATAATTCCAAGCCCCATTAAAATTCCCGGAATATAGCCGGCTAAGAACAATGCGCCGATTGATGTACCGCCGGAAATCAAGGAATACACAATAAAGGTGTTGCTCGGCGGGATTAATAAACCTGTCGGCGAAGACGTGATATTTACTGCGGCAGAAAACGCCGGATCGTATCCCTCTTTTTTCTGTAACGGCGCCATTGTTCCGCCCACTGCTGCGGCGGCAGCGACGGCGGATCCCGAAATAGAACCGAACATCATATTGGCAAGTACATTAACGTGTGCCAAAGAACCCGGCAAACGTCCGCCCAATACTTTAGCAAATTCGATTAAACGTAATGCAATTCCGCCTCGGTTCATAATATTACCGGCAAGAATAAAAAACGGGATCGCAAGTAAAGAGAAACTGTCCAGACCGGATGCCATTTTCTGAGAAATAACTGCAATTGCCGAATCAAGCGGTACGGACATTGTAATCGTCAGCAAAGAAGCTACACCGATAGCAAAAGAAATTGGTACGC
This sequence comes from Mesocricetibacter sp., assembly GCA_041795785.1. Lineage (GTDB taxonomy): Bacteria > Pseudomonadota > Gammaproteobacteria > Enterobacterales > Pasteurellaceae > CAJPST01. Next base: position 7,846 of record JBHBXR010000186.1, on the reverse strand, counting down.
CAATTGCCAAAAGGGTTAAAAAACTGGCGCAAAGTACAATAATTGTTGACCATTCCATCATACACCTCGTTAATGTTTAGTTGATAAGAGATGAAACTCAGCCGATATATCTCTAATTAAAAATACCAGCATAAAGAAACCGCTTAACGGTATGGCTAAGTAAATCAATCCCATTTCAATGCCCAATACCGGTGAAATTTGTCCTGCATTGATCGTATCGATGACTAATCGACCGCCGCCGTAGCACATAATGACAACGACAAAGAATATACTGATTAAATTGATGATGAGTTGTAAGACCGCTTGTTTTTTAGGTTGTCTTTCCAGTCTGGTCAACAATAAATCAATTGCCAAATGTTTCTTCTGCCCTAGCCCGTAAGCCGCTCCGATTAAGCCGACCCAAATAAACAAAAAGCGGGCAAGTTCGTCGGTTACGGTGCTGGGGTCATTTAATACATAACGGGAAAAAACCTGCCAGACTACGCACACTACCAGAGCCGAGCAGACTACCACGCAGAGCGTTGATAAAATCCGGTCGAGTAAAGCGATAAGCCGATTCATAAGATCTCCTTATTATATTTTCAGTTAAATTGGTATGCCAAATATACTTTCTAGCACAATAAATAGCCATATTTTTTTATTAATAATGTGACGAAAATCACATTATTAATAAAATTGGTTAGATCTAAAAAATCAATTGGTTTAATATCAAGTGAAACAATGAGGATGATTTTAAAGAATTGTTCAATTTCTAACATCGAATCTATCAACATAAATATGGAGAACTCACTTATGCTTACCAAGAAAAATATACTTGCCCTTGCAATCAGCGGTTTGTTGGCAACAACAGTTTCTTTTACGGCGGCGGCCAAAACCACATTGAAGTTAAGCCACAACAATGACAAAACCCATCCTGTGCATATTTCCATGCAATATATGGCGGATGAAGTAAAAAAATTGACGAACGGAGAAGTGGTGATCCGCATTTATCCTAACAGCCAATTGGGAAATCAGCGTGAATCTATGGAATTGGTTCAATCCGGATCATTGGATATGGCTAAATCCAACGCCAGTGAGTTAGAAGCCTTTGAGCCGACGTATTCCGCTTTTAACATCCCTTACTTGTTTAAAAATACCGATCATTATTACAAAGTGCTGACTGATGCGGAGGTGGGACAAAAAATTCTGTTAAACTCCGAAGATAAAGGATTTATCGGCTTGACCTATTATGACGGCGGTACTCGTAGTTTCTATGCGCAAAAACCGATTACTACGCCGGCTGATTTAAAAGGAATGAAAATTCGTGTCCAACCAAGCCCAACTGCGTTGGAAATGGTTAAGTTAATGGGGGCGTCTCCAACACCGCTTGCATTCGGTGAGCTTTATACGGCTTTACAACAAGGCGTTGTGGATGGTGCGGAAAACAATCCGACGGCGTTGACTTTAATGCGCCACGGCGAAGTTTCTAAATATTTCAGTGAAGATGAACATACCGCCATTCCCGATGTATTGGTTATCGGCAAAAAATCTTGGGAAAAACTGACTCCGGAACAACAAAAAGCCCTGAAACAAGCTGCTGATGCGTCAATGATGTACCACAAAGATCTATGGAAAGAAATGATTGCCAAAGAAATTAAAGAGGCGAAAGAAAAACTCGGCGTACAATTTGTACAAGTAGATAAACAAGCATTTATTGATGCGGTTAAACCTATGCATGATAAAGCTAAAGCGGATCCTGTTATCGGCGGATATATCGAAAAAATTGATGCGTTAGGTAAATAGATAAATACCGGGATATAGGACATGCTCATTCATGTCCTATACTTTTTTGATTATTATCGGAGAAAAAATTATGAGTCTGGCTAAAAATCACAATTTTCAGGATAAAGTAATTGTTATTACCGGTGCTGGCGGTGTGCTATGCGCTTATTTTGCTAAAGAGATTGCCAAAACCGGCGCTAAAGTTGCATTACTTGACCTCAATTTTGAAGCGGCGAATGCGGTTGCTCAAGATATTGTTAATGAAGGATATACAGCCAAAGCCTATCAAACGAACGTCCTTGACTTGGCAAGCCTTCAAGCGGTTCGGGAAGCAATCGCAAGCGATTTCGGTACTTGTGATATTTTAATTAACGGTGCCGGCGGTAATAACCCGAAAGCGACGACGGATAACGAATTTCATGAATTCAATCTGGCGGAAAGCACCAAATCGTTTTTTGAACTGGATAAAAGCGGAATCGAATTTGTCTTTAACTTGAATTACTTAGGGACATTATTACCGACACAAGTGTTTGCGAAAGATATGATTGGTAAAAAAGGCGCCAATATTATCAATATATCCAGTATGAATGCGTACACACCGTTAACTAAAATTCCCGCTTATTCCGGCGCTAAAGCGGCGATCAGCAATTTTACCCAATGGCTTGCGGTGTATTTTTCACACGTCGGTATCCGTTGCAATGCCATCGCCCCCGGTTTTTTGGTCGGTAATCAAAACAGAGCGTTACTTTTCGATGCGGAAGGCAATCCGACTCCACGGGCGCACAAAATTCTCACCAACACGCCAATGGGCAGATTCGGCGAAGCTAATGAATTACTCGGCGGTATTTTATTCTTAATGGATGATGCCTATTCCGGTTTTATCAATGGTGTGGTGTTGCCGATTGACGGCGGTTTTTCCGCATACAGCGGCGTATAAGGAGCAAACAATGAAACCCTTTATGTGTGAAGATTTTCTGCTCTCCAATGAAGTCTCCCGCAGGTTGTATCACGATTACGCAAAACATCAGCCGATTTTCGATTATCATTGTCATCTGAACCCGAAAGATATTGCCGAAAACCGTCAATTTAACGATTTAGCCGAAATTTGGCTGGAAGGCGATCATTATAAATGGCGCGCTTTGCGTTCCGCCGGCGTGGAAGAACGACTGATTACGGGCGATGCCGATAATTATGCAAAATATTTGGTTTGGGCGAAAACCGTGCCGTTATGTATCGGTAATCCGATTTACCATTGGACGCATTTGGAATTGCGTCGCCCGTTCGGCATTACTGATACGCTGTTTAATGAAAAAAGTGCGGTCAGAATTTGGCACGAATGTAATGAAATGCTGCAACAACCCGAATTTTCCGCCCGTGGTATTATGCAGCAAATGAATGTCAAACTGTCCGGTACTACCGATGATCCTATTGATTCCTTGGAATACCATAAAGCGATCGAAGATGATCCGAATTTTACCGTTAAGGTCGTACCAAGTTGGCGACCGGACAAAGTTTTTAAAATAGAATTGCCGCAGTTTAACGCTTATGTAGAACAATTAGCTCAAGTTGCGGATGTCGAAATTAATTCATTTGCAGATTTACAACGCGCATTGTTAAAACGGTTGGCGCATTTTGATTTACACGGTTGTAAATCGGCAGATCACGGTATTGAAATTGTGCGTTTCGCCCCCGTTCCGGAAGAAAAAGTATTGGATCAGATTTTGCAATTACGTCGCAACAACCAGCCTTTAAGCGAATTGCAAATCGCTCAATTCAGCACCGCCGTTTTAGTGTGGTTGGGAACGGAATACCATAAACGCCGTTGGGTCATGCAAATGCACATCGGTGCTATCCGTAACAATAATACCCGAATGTTCAAACTGCTTGGTCCTGACAGCGGATTCGACTCTATCGGTGATCGCACCTTTGCCGAACCTTTGTCCCGTTTATTGGATGCGATGGATCAAACCGATCAACTGCCGAAAACCATTCTTTACTGCTTAAATCCGCGCGATAACGAAATGATTGGCTCGATGATCGGTAATTTTCAAACCGGCGGCGTTGCCGGTAAAGTTCAGTTTGGTTCCGGTTGGTGGTTTAACGATCAAAAAGACGGTATGGAGCGCCAATTGCAACAGCTCGCTCAACTAGGCTTATTAAGTCAGTTTGTCGGTATGTTGACCGATTCTCGCAGTTTTCTCTCTTACACCCGTCACGAATATTTCCGTCGCATTCTGTGCGAAATGCTCGGTAAATGGGTGGAAAACGGTGAAGCACCGAATGATATTGAGCTATTGGGAAATATGGTGCGCAATATTTGTTATCACAATGCGGAGAAATATTTTAAATAAGAGGATATGAATGAAAAAAATAGCCCTCATCGGCGAATGTATGATTGAGCTGAACGGCGAACCGTTCGGTGATATGCGCCAAACTTATGGCGGTGATAGTTTAAACACCGCCACTTATTTAGCCCGTATCAGCTCGGCGGAACATATTGAAGTCTATTATGTTTCTGCTTTGGGCGCGGATAAATTAAGTCAGGGCATGATTGACGCGTGGCAAAGGGACGGCATTAAGACGGATTGGGTGTTACGTGATGAAAACCGTCAACCCGGTTTGTATTTAATTCAGCTGGATAAACAAGGCGAACGGACATTTCTTTATTGGCGCAATCAATCGGCGGCACGCTATTTGCTTCAGCATCAGGATTATCCCAAAGTGCTGTCGCAACTTTCTTCCGTCAACCTGATTTATTTAAGCGGGATTTCTTTAGCAATCTTGCCGGAAAACGACCGCACTTTATTGATTGACCAACTAACCGAATTAAAACGCCAAGGTGTAGAAATTGCCTTTGACAGCAACTTTCGCCCGAAACTTTGGGATAGCCTTGAACAGGCGCGGCAATGTTATGCAAAATTGCTTCCTCTCGTTGATTTGGCTTTGGTTACCTTTGATGACGAACAGGCTTTGTGGTCGGATGCCGATGAGCAGGCAACAATTTGTCGCTTAAAATCAGCGGGCGTTAAAACGGTGGTGGTAAAACAAGGAAAGTGCGGTGCGATTTTCAGCAGTTTTTCAGGACAAGCACAATCGGTACCGACGATAGCTGTCGATAATGTGGTGGACACAACTTCGGCAGGCGATGCTTTTAATGCCGGATTTCTAAACGGTTATTTACAGAAAAAACCACTCAATCAATGTTGCCGACAAGGCAACAGTCTGGCGGGAATCGTCATTCGACACAAAGGTGCGATTATACCCAAATCGGCAACCGAACATTTAATCAAACAATTTAAGGAAGAATAAATGGCTTACACCACTGAACAAATTATTGAAACACTCCGCCAACTCCGAATCGTGCCTGTTATTGCGTTGGATAATGCGGAAGATATTTTGCCTTTAGTCAACACGCTGGCTGAAAACGGCTTGCCTGTCGCCGAAATCACTTTCCGTTCCCCCGCTGCGGCAGAAGCTATCCGCTTGGCACGTCAGCATTATCCTGACGTACTCATTGCAGCCGGTACGGTGTTAACTTCGGAACAGGTATTCAGTGCCAAAAATGCCGGCGCCGATTTTGTGGTAACGCCGGGCTTTAACCCGAAAATCGTGCAGCTCTGTCAGGATTTGGCTTTTCCGATAACCCCCGGTGTTAATAATCCAATGGCAATTGAAGCCGCATTGGAAATGGGACTGACTGCGTTGAAATTCTTTCCGGCTGAGGCTTCCGGCGGAGTGAAAATGATCAAAGCGTTGCTCGGACCTTACGCCAATTTACAGATCATGCCGACCGGCGGGATTGGTATGAATAACATTAAAGATTATCTGGCAATTCCGAATATCGTGGCTTGCGGCGGCTCGTGGTTTGTGGAGAAATCTTTAATTCAAGCGAAAGATTGGAAAGAAATCGGACGTTTAACAAGAGAAGCGGTGGAATTAGCCCGTACAAAATAAAAAATTTAGGCGGTTTTAAAACCGCCTAAATTTTTTGTATTATTGATTGTTTTGAACGTAGTCAATCGCTGATTGAACGGTAGTAATTTTTTCCGCTTCTTCGTCAGGAATTTCGATATCGAATTCTTCTTCTAAAGCCATTACTAATTCAACGGTATCTAAAGAGTCTGCTCCTAAATCTTCAATGAAAGATGCTTCAGGTTTTACTTCTTCCTCTTTAACACCTAATTGTTCAACAATGATTTTTTTTACGCGTTCTTCAATGCTCATTTTGTTTTCCTATTGTGTTCTCGCCCAATGCGATATTGAATAGTGTATGTATTTTTCTAAAAGTTGCAAGTTCTTTCTGTTAAGGTCAAACCTCAAAAAAATCGACCGCACTTTTTAAAACGCATACCGTTAAAATCTAGTTTCGATTGCTATGTCATTGATATAAACAACCGATAGTTAGCGATAGCGAAACAATTCTAGCACTAACCCTATACTTTGGCTATGCTTTTTATCCTTTTTCTACCGCCTTTGTCGTATTGATACGGCATTACGCCATATACAACCCGCCGTTAACGTGTAATGTGGTTCCGGTAATGTAGGCGGCGTCATCAGATGCCAAGAATGCAACGGCTTTGGCAATATCTTTCGGCTCACCCAAACGACCTGCGGGAACATTAGACAAAATGCCTGCTTTTTGTTCTTCCGTTAATACTTCCGTCATATCCGTCGCAATAAAGCCCGGAGCTACTACGTTGACAGTGATGCCGCGTGATGCCACTTCTTTTGCCAATGCTTTGCTGAAACCGATTAAACCGGCTTTTGCCGCACAATAGTTGGTTTGTCCCGGATTCCCCGACGAGCCGACCACCGAACCGATAGTAATAATACGTCCGAAACGTTTTTTCATCATCGTACGCAACATGGCTTTCGACAAGTGATAAACGGAAGTTAAGTTCGTTTGTAAAATATCGAACCATTCGTCATCTTTCATACGCATTAAGAGATTGTCACGCGTAATCCCCGCATTATTAACAAGAATGTCAATATCGCCGAATTCGTTTTTAATATATTCCAATACCGCTTCGATAGACGCTTGATCGGCGACATTCAACACCAATCCTCTGCCTTTTTCGCCTAAATAGGCGGAAATGCTTTCCGCACCTTTTTCCGAGGTCGCGGTACCGATTACAAATGCGCCTTTAGCAATCAATTCTTCTGCGATTGCACGACCGATACCACGCGTCGCGCCCGTTACTAATGCGATTTTACCTTGCATAATATTTTCCTTATTTTATCTATATTAAGCCAATACAGCTTCCACTGCCGCTAACGAAGCCGGGTCATTTACCGCAGCGGCTTGTAAACTGTCAACGATACGTTTGGTTAAACCGGTTAAAACTTTGTTCGGACCGATTTCAACCAAGACTTCCACACCGCCTGCCGCCATCTTTTCTACGCTTTCCGTCCAACGCACCGGGCTGTATAACTGGCGGACAAGAGCGCTACGGATTGCATTCGCCTCACTTTCGGTTTTTACATCTACATTATTAATAACCGCGATATTCGGTGTTTTGATCGCAATACTTTCTAACGAAACGGATAATTGATCCGCCGCCGGTTTCATTAGCGCACAATGCGAAGGAACGCTCACCGCCAAAGGTAAGGCGCGTTTGGCTCCCGCTTCTTTACAAGCTGCCGCCGCACGTTCCACCGCCGCTTTGCTGCCTGCGATAACCACTTGACCCGGCGAATTGAAATTCACGGCAGAAACCACTTCGCCTTGTTCGGCATCTTTACAGGCTTTAATGATAGCATCGTTATCCAAACCGATAATCGCATACATCGCTCCCGTTCCTTCCGGCACCGCCTGTTGCATCACTTTGCCGCGTAATTCAACCAATTTCACCGCATCTTGAAAATCAATCACACCGGCGCACACTAACGCGGAGTATTCTCCCAAACTATGTCCTGCCATCACTGTCGGGTGTAAATGCGGATATTGTTGTTGCCATACGCGGTAAATAGCGACGGAAGCCGCTAATAAAGCCGGCTGTGTTTGCCAGGTTTTATTCAGTTCTTCCGCCGGACCTTGTTGTACTAACTGCCATAAATCATAACCCAGCACTTCGGAAGCCTGTTT
>JBHBXR010000185.1:0-25202 GCA_041795785.1 Mesocricetibacter sp. | reverse complement strand
TTCCACTAAGACAAATTCCACTTTATTTTCATCACCGAGCAGATCTTTACCGATCGCTTTGGCAATTTCCACATCGAAACCTTGGCTTTTACCCGCACTATCCACATAACCAAACGGTGGTTTGTCGCTGAATACGCCGATGCGTACTTTACCCGCCTGTTTTAGCTGCTCTACCGTCGAAAGCGCCGGTTTTTCTGTAGCAGCGGAATTGATTTGTTTGTTATCGCAGGCGGTTAAACCTAATGCAAACAAACCGGTGGCTAAAAGTGCGGTTACTTTTTTAAATGTTTTGTTCATAGTCGATACCTCTTGGTTCATAGTTTAAGATGTTTAAAAATGCTTTCGCCCGATCCGTATTCGGATTGGTAAAAAACAGTTCGGGGGCGGATTGTTCGATGATTTCACCTTTATCCATAAAAATAATGCGATCCGCCACTTGGCGCGCAAAAGACATTTCGTGCGTGACAATCAACATAGTCATTCCTTCTTTCGCCAAGCCTAGGATAACGTCCAGTACTTCGCGCACCATTTCGGGATCCAAAGCGGCGGTAACCTCATCAAACAGCATAATTTCAGGATTCATACACAGCGAACGAATGATGGCAATGCGCTGTTTCTGACCGCCGGACAGTTCGCGCGGATAAGCGTTTTTACGCTCGAATAAGCCGACGCGTTTGAGGAGCTGATCCGCCTGCGCTTCCACTTCTGCACGTTTGCGTTTTTGCACTTTCAACGGACCGAGCAGAATATTATCAATCACCGACATATGACCGAACAGTTCATAGCTTTGGAACACCATGCCGATATGTTGTCTAGCGTTTACCCAAGAAATGTCCTTGCCCAGCGTGCCGTTATTCGTCAAAATCAGTTGTCCGTCTTGAATAGGCTCCAGTCCGTTAATGCAGCGTAATAAAGTGCTTTTTCCGCAACCGGAGGGACCCAAGATCACGACCACTTCTCCTTTTTCGACGGATAGGTTGATTCCTTTCAATGCTTGCACATTGCCGTAATATTTGATTACATTTTTTATTTCCAATAATGCCATATGATCTAACTCTTACTTTTCCCAACGGCTCTCTAAACGGCGCGAGAACAGGGATAGCGGATAACAGATAACGAAATAAAGGGCGAAAATGACACCGTAAATCCATAACGCCGCAGACGGATCCTTAAATAAGGACGTTTCGATGATTTGTTGTCCGATTTTAATCACTTCCAAGACACCGATTAACATCGCCAGCGAACTGGTCTTTACCATGCGGGTAAACAGATTGATGGCACTCGGCGTTACTCGTTTTAAACTTTGCGGTAATAAAATATAAAGAAAAGTTTGAATCTCGGTTAAACCCAGAGCATGAGCGGACTCTACCTGATGTTTTTCAATAGAGGTTAAAGCGCCGCGTACCAAATCGCCCATTTCCGCCGTTCCCCAAAAAATAAAGACGAAAATACAAACCAGTACGCCGTCCAAGTGCGTATCAAACCATTTGGCAACACCGAAATAAGTGATAAACAGCAACACTAACAGCGGAATAATGCGTACGGTTTCCAAATATAAACGACAGAGGTAACGGATGAATTTATTCTTACCGGTCATGATAACGCCCAATATGACGCCGAAAATGCAGGCGAAAAAGACGGAAACGAAAGCGATTTTCGCCGTAATCCATAAACCGCCGAGTAAGCGTTCCAAATTATTGCCTTCAAATAAAATACTTAATCCCATGTTCAGACTCCGTATTTTGCCTGACGGGTTCGGCGTTCCAAATAAGCGATAAACACAGAAACCGGTAGAAGAATAATCAAGTAAAACACTACTAACAGAAACAGCGCTTCATTGGTTTTGTAGTCCATTCCGATGATTTCTTTCGCCATAAACATCAATTCCGCCACGGCGATAGCGCTGACTACCGAGGTTTCTTTCATTAAAAACAGGCAATTCGCACCGATAGCCGGACTGGCAATGGCAAAGGCTTGCGGAAAAATAACATAACGAAATGCCTGCACCGGCGTTAAACCGATGCTGAGTGCGGATTCTATTTGCCCTTTGGCTACCGCTTCCAGACCGGCGCGAATCGCTTCCGCCATATAACTGCCGCCTAAAAATGCCAAGCCGATAACAGCACAGGTGAAACCGTCCAATTTAATACCGATTTTCGATAACCCGAAATAAAGAAAAAATACTTGGATTAACAAAGGGGTATTGCGCGACACTTCAATGTAAGCTTTCACTAATGGGCTTAATATACTGATTTTGTAACTTATCGCTACCGCACAGAAAATGCCGATAATTAATGACAATAAGATCCCCGCCGCCGCTAATTGCAGGGTTAGCCAAGTCGCATCGATAAATTTGGGAATGACATTCCAGATATATTGCCAGTTCATCGTAAATTATTAATGGGGTTGTGTTACAGGTGGAAAATTATAGAAAGTAAAAAATAGGTTGAGAAAGAATAAAAAAGCATTTGATATGCCATTTCAATATAAACAGTGGGATATTACTGTTAGTCCGACTTGTCGGTAAAATAGGATTTTGCCTTATGCTTCGTAGATATAATCTAAAACATCATTCTTTAATCTTCGTTTATTTATGCGTATAATGCTTGCATTCTTTTGCGTCAATTCAGCAATTCGGTTTATTTAAAATTACAATGTGGAACAAAATATGTCTAATAACGAAACAGTCGATTATAAAAATACCTTAAACCTGCCGGAAACGGGATTTCCGATGCGCGGTGATCTGGCGAAGCGCGAGCCGGATATGTTGAAAAACTGGTATGCGAAAAACGTATATCAAAAAATTCGTCAAGCCTCTAAAGGCAAAAAATCCTTTATCTTGCACGACGGTCCTCCTTATGCGAACGGTTCCTTACACCTCGGTCACGCCGTCAATAAAATTCTGAAAGACATTATCATTAAATCCAAAACGTCGTTAGGTTACGATTCGCCTTATGTTCCGGGCTGGGACTGTCACGGTTTGCCGATTGAATTGAAAGTGGAAGGTTTGGTGGGTAAACCGAATGAGAAAATTTCCGCTGCGGAGTTTCGTCAAGCCTGTCGCGAATATGCGAAAGAGCAGGTGGAAGGGCAAAAGGCGGATTTTATCCGTATGGGGGTGTTCGGCGATTGGGATAACCCGTATCTCACTATGAATTTTAATACCGAAGCCGAGATTATCCGCACTTTGGGCAGAGTGATTGCTAACGGTCATTTGTATAAGGGTTCCAAACCGGTGCATTGGTGTTTGGATTGCAGTTCTTCTTTGGCGGAAGCGGAAGTGGAATATGAAGATCGCGTTTCACCGTCGATTTATGTGCGTTTTTCCGCAGTAAACGCGGCGGAAGTGGAAGAAAAATTTAACGCACAGGGAAAAGGAAACGGACAGATTTCCGCGGTAATTTGGACAACTACGCCTTGGACGTTACCCTCTAACCGTGCCATTGCACTCAATGCGGACTTAGAATACCAATTGGTACAACTGGGCGACGAGCGTGTCATTTTAGCCAAAGATCTTGTAGAAACGGTACAAAAAACCGTAGGAATCGAACAAATTGAGGTGTTGGGTACGGCAAAAGGCAACGAACTGGAATTGCTTCGTTTCAATCATCCGTTCTATGATTTTAGCGTGCCGTTCATCTTGGGCGATCATGTGACCACCGACGGCGGTACGGGGTTGGTGCATACCGCACCGGATCACGGTTTGGACGACTACAATGTCGGAAAAAAATACGGCTTGGAAATGGCAGGTTTAGTGGGGAACGACGGTAAATTCGTATCGACCGCTCCGTTTTTTGCCGGTAAGGGCGTGTTTGAATCCAATGACCTAGTGCTTGAAAAATTAAAAGAAACAGGCGCTTTATTGAAATTGGAACGCATCAAACACAGCTATCCGCACTGTTGGCGTCATAAAACCCCGATTATCTTCCGCGCTACGCCGCAATGGTTTATCGGTATGGAAATCCAAGGGTTGCGCAAGCAAGCGTTAAGTGAAATCAAAAAAGTGCGTTGGATTCCGAGTTGGGGTGAAGCGCGTATTGATACGATGGTGGCGAACCGTCCCGACTGGTGTATTTCCCGTCAGCGTACTTGGGGTGTACCGATGACAATGTTCGTGCATAAAGAAACCGAAGAGTTGCATCCGCGCACCTTGGAATTGCTGGAAGAAGTGGCTAAACGCGTAGAAAAAGCCGGTATTCAGGCGTGGTGGGATTTGGATCCCGCCGAATTACTCGGTGCGGACGCGCAAACTTACCGTAAAGTGCCGGATACCCTAGACGTATGGTTTGATTCCGGTTCCACTTATGCTGCGGTGGTGAAACATCGTCCCGAATTTAACGGTAAAGAAGCGGATATGTATCTGGAGGGATCCGATCAGCACCGCGGTTGGTTTATGTCGTCTTTAATGTTGTCAACCGCTACGGAAAATAAAGCGCCTTATAATCAGGTATTGACGCACGGTTTCACGGTGGATGAAAAAGGACGCAAAATGTCCAAATCACTCGGTAATGTGATTGTACCGAGCGAAGTGTGGAATAAAAACGGCGCGGATATTTTACGTTTATGGGTGGCATCCACCGATTACACCGGTGAGATTGCGGTTTCCCATAACATTTTAAACCGTGCAGCCGACTCTTACCGTCGTATCCGTAATACCGCCCGTTTCTTACTGGCGAATTTAAACGGTTTTGATCCGAAACGTGATATGGTGAAAGCGGAAGACATGATTTCCCTCGACCGTTGGGCGGTGGATTGCGCATTGCAGGCGCAGAACGAAATCAAAGACGCTTATGATAACTACCAGTTCCATACGGTAGTACAGCGTTTAATGCGTTTCTGTTCCATCGAAATGGGTTCTTTCTATTTGGATATTATTAAAGACCGCCAATATACCACTAAAGCGGACAGTTTGGCGCGTCGCAGTTGTCAAACCGCGTTATGGCATATTGCCGAAGCCTTGGTACGTTGGATTGCCCCGATTTTATCGTTCACCGCAGACGAAATCTGGCAATATTTGCCGGGCGAGCGTAGTGAGTTCGTCTTTACCGAAGAATTTTACGACGGCTTATTTGCGTTGGCGGCGGACGAAGAATTAAACGATCAATACTGGCAGCAAGTGTTGAGCGTACGCGATGAAATCAACCGCGTGTTGGAACAGGCACGTAACGATAAGGTTATCGGTGCCGGTTTGGAAGCGGAAGTCACCATTTACGCCAACGACGCATACGCCGCATTGTTAAATAAACTGGAAAACGAATTGCGTTTTGTGTTGATTACCTCAAAAGCGGAAGTCAAACCGTTGGCGCAAGCTGATGTGGCGGAAGGCGAGCTGAAAGGGTTGGCGGTGAAAGCAGTTCGTTCCGCCAATCATAAATGTCCGCGCTGTTGGCATTATTCCGACAGTAAAGACGAACATTCGTTATGTTCACGTTGCGTTGAAAATGTGAACGGTAACGGTGAAATGCGTAAATTCGCTTAATTGATTTTATTCTTTTGGTCTCACTTTTAGGGGCGGAGTGACCGCCCCTATCATAATTTAGGAACAATCAGTCAATGTTCAAACACACAGGACTCTCATTTCTCTGGCTAAGTGCGGTCGCTTTTTTCATCGATTTATTGACTAAATACATCGTCGTACAAAACTTTGAACTCTATGAAAGCATTAATGTTTTACCCGTTTTCAATTTGACTTATGTACGCAATTACGGCGCGGCATTCAGCTTTTTAGCGGATCACGGCGGGTGGCAGAAATACTTTTTTATTATTTTGGCGATTGCGGTTTCGGCGATGTTGGTTTATTTCTTATACAAAAATAAAGCTGCACAAAAATTACAAAACAGCGCCTACGCACTGATTATCGGCGGCGCCTTGGCGAATATGGCGGATCGCAGTTATCACGGTTTTGTGGTGGATTTTTTAGATGTCTATTGGCGCGAATGGCATTATCCGGTGTTTAATATTGCCGACATTGCCATCAGTGTGGGGGCGGGATTGTTGATTCTTGACGCCTTTAAAAACAACGATAAGCCGGAGGGCGAAGAATCCAAATGAAAATTATCTTAGCTAATCCGCGCGGTTTCTGCGCCGGTGTGGATCGCGCCATCAGTATTGTCGAATTAGCATTGGAAATTCACGGAGCGCCCATTTATGTACGCCATGAAGTGGTACATAACCGTTTTGTCGTGAACGGTCTGCGTGAACGCGGCGCAGTGTTTGTGGAAGAATTGGATGAAGTGCCGGACGGCGCCATCGTGATTTTTTCCGCACACGGCGTTTCGCAAGCGGTGCGTCAGGAAGCGAAAAGACGCAATCTCAAAGTGTTTGACGCCACTTGTCCGTTAGTCACCAAGGTGCATATGCAGGTGGCGCGCGCCAGTAAGAAAGGCACTAAAGCCATTTTGATCGGTCATCAGGGGCATCCGGAAGTGCAAGGAACTATGGGGCAATATGACAATCCTGAAGGCGGCATTTTCTTGGTGGAAGATGTGGAGGACATTGCGAAATTGTCATTGCGCGATGATGAAGATTTGACTTTTATGACGCAAACCACGCTTTCTATTGATGACACCGCCGATGTGATCGATGCGTTAAAGGAAAAATATCCCGCCATTCAAGGACCGCGTAAGAACGATATTTGTTATGCCACAACCAACCGACAGCACGCGGTGCGCGAATTGGCGCAACAGTCGGATTTGGTTATCGTCGTGGGCTCTAAAAATTCCTCTAACTCCAATCGATTAGCGGAACTGGCCTCCCGTATGGGCGTGACGGCAAAGTTAATTGACGAGGCCAATGACATTGATCCGGCTTGGTTGCAGAATGTGCAAACTATCGGCGTTACCGCAGGCGCTTCCGCACCGGAAGTGTTGGTACAGTCGGTAATCAGCCGTTTGCAAGAGTTGGGCGGTGCCACCGTTGAGGAATTGGACGGTTGCGAAGAAAATATGGTATTTGAAGTGCCGCGTGAGTTGCGTATTAAAGAAGTCAATTAATTCATGTTTTTTTATCATGCCGGTATAGCAGTGATGTTATGCCGGCATTTTTATTAATAAAACAACGTAAATTTCTACCGCACTTTATCTTATTTTTGCGATCCGCGTTCCAAAAGTGCGGTCGGTTTATTGCGAGTTTTTTCCATTTGCTTGAAAGTGTAGCCGTCGGCATATGCCGGCATAATTTGATTGAACGTTTAAAAGGAAAAAACAGATGAAAGCAATGAAAAAATTATTCGCTTCGATAGTGATTGGCACTTCTTTATTTAGTACGCCTACGGTGTTTGCGGAAAAGGCTGCGGCGACTATTGCGGAAAGCAAAACGGAACAAACAACACAGGAAAAAGCGGCGGTTGTGGTGGGTGAGAAGGTGAACATCAACACGGCGACGACGGCAGAAATCCAAAAAGCCTTAATCGGGATCGGTGCGAAAAAAGCGGAAGCCATCGTACAATATCGTGAAAAACACGGTGCTTTTACCGCGGCGGAACAGTTACTCGAGGTACAGGGTATCGGCAAAGCGACATTAGAGAAAAACAAAGACAGAATCGTTTTTTAACCTATAAAGCGAAACCCTATACAAAGCGTATAGGGTTAGCTTGATTAGTCGGAACGTTATGGTTAACGGTATTTAATCCGCCGCATAACCGTTCGGCGGCAGCGGTTGATTATCCAAATACGCTTTGCCGTCAATCAGTTGTAAACGATCTTCGGTAAACCATTTTATGACCAGCGGGTAAATTTGTATTTCCTGCGCTTTCACCCGTTGTTCAATATCTTCAATCCGATCATCGGCAAATATCGGCACTTTGGCTTGCAGAATAACGGCGCCCGCATCCACTTCCTCATTAACGAAATGTACCGTAGTGCCGTGTTCGCTCTCACCTGCGTCAAGCGCCTGTTGATAAGTATTTAATCCCGGGAATTTCGGTAATAAAGAGGGATGAATATTAATGATTCTACCGGCAAAACGGCGGGTAAATTCCGCGCTCAAAATTTTCATATAACCCGCCAAGACGACTAAATCCGCGCCTGTGGATTCGATATAATCGCCGATTGCCGTATCCATCGCCAAGTTGTTCGCGTAGTTTTTGCGCAGAAAAAGTGCGGTCGGAATTTTTGCCGTTTTCGCGCGTTCCAGCCCGTAAGCGGCGGATTTGTTGCTGATTACCGCGCTGATTTGCGCATTAATCCGTTTGCTTTGGCAGGCATCGATAATTGCTTGCAGATTGCTGCCCGTACCTGAAATTAACACAACGATTTTTTTCATAAAGTTCAACGTATAAAGAGATAAAAAAGCCTAATCGGCTAAGATTAGGCTTGCATTGACAAACTAAAATCAGCGGATGACGACTTGTTTTTCGCCTGCCGCCAATGGTTCGATTTGACCGATCAACCAAGCGTTTTCGCCCGCCTGACGCAAAACGGTTAAGGCTTTTTCTACGTCCGCTTGCGGTAAGGCAATGACCATACCGACGCCGCAGTTGAAAGTGCGGTACATTTCATAGGTATCAATATTGCCTTTTTCTTGCAACCATTTAAACACCGGTTGCCATTCCCAGCTGCTTTCGTCGATTACGGCTTTGGCATTATCCGGTAAAACGCGCGGGATATTTTCCCAGAAACCGCCTCCGGTCAGGTGGGCGATGGCGTGAACCTCAACGTTTTCAATGAGTTCCAATACGGATTTCACATAAATTTTAGTCGGTGCCAATAATTGATCGCCCAAGGCTTTGCCTGCCAATTGTTCCGTCGCCGGATTAACGCCTGCAACATCAATGACTTTACGGATTAAAGAATAACCGTTGGAATGCGGACCGCTGGAACCTAATGCGATCAAGGCGTCACCGGCTTGAACTTTGCTGCCGTCGATAATTTTCGCTTTTTCCACTACACCGACACAGAAACCGGCTAAATCGTAATCGCCCGCATGATACATTCCCGGCATCTCCGCCGTTTCTCCGCCGACCAACGCACAGCCCGATTGCACACAGCCTTCCGCAATGCCTTTTACCACGTCGGACGCCACATCTACGTCCAGTTTGCCGGTGGCATAATAGTCTAAGAAAAAGAGCGGTTCCGCACCCTGTACGACCAAGTCGTTTACACACATCGCCACTAAGTCGATACCGATGCTGTCATGTTTTTTCAAATCGATGGCTAAGCGCAACTTTGTACCTACGCCGTCGGTGCCGGATACTAAAATCGGTTCTTTATATTTGCCCGGTAAGGCGCATAAGGCGCCGAAACCGCCCAAACCGCCGATCACTTCGGGACGGGTGGTGCGTTTCACATGGGGTTTGATACGCTCGACTAATTCGTTACCGGCATTAATATCCACTCCGGCATCTTTATAACTTAATGATGGTTTACTCACGGTCATTTCCTATTATTCAGAACATAAACAGATTTGCGCATTGTACACGCTTACGTAATCGTTTGCGATATTTTTTCATTCTATCGTTTAACCTTTTGTTCTAAAAGCCTTTCTATACAGATTGATTGTTATCGTGTAAAACTGTTAGAGGGATGGAAAGAAGGAGAGGCATTACAGGAAAAATCAGATAATTGCAATGGTGAAAACGGAAAAAAAGTCACAATTTGTTTAAAAAATATGCTTTTCAAATAATGTAAAAGTGCGTATCATAGCACGCCTTGTCGGTTGATAAAGCTGACTGTTTTTTGGTCAGATTTTGCTGAATTGGATTGGGGTGACGGAGAAAATAAATGCGGATTGGTTGTTATCAATTAAAAAACCGTATTTTATTGGCTCCGATGGCGGGGATTACCGATCAACCCTTCCGTAAACGTTGCGCCGCTTACGGCGCCGGTTTGACATTTTCCGAGATGATGTCAACCAATCCGCAAGTTTGGCACACGGAGAAATCAAAACTGCGTTTGGCTCACCACCACAGCGCAGGCATTAACGCCGTACAAATAGCGGGTGCCGATCCTGACGAAATGGCGCAAGCCGCTCAAGTGAATGTGGATTACGGGGCAGAAATCATTGATATAAATATGGGCTGTCCGGCAAAGAAGGTAAACCGTAAACTGGCGGGTTCCGCTTTATTACAATACCCTGATTTGGTTCGCAGAATTCTTGATAAAGTGGTTAGCGCCGTTGATGTGCCGGTAACGTTGAAAATCCGCACGGGTTGGGATCGGGAAAATCGAAATTGCCTTGAAATTGCCAAAATAGCAGAACAAAGCGGTATTCAAGCCTTAACCATTCACGGGCGCACGCGCGCCTGTTTATTCGAAGGTGAGGCGGAATACGATAATATTAAAGCAGTGAAAGCGCAGATTTCGATTCCGGTTATTGCAAACGGTGATATTACTTCCGCCCGTAAAGCGCGTGACGTGCTTGATTATACCGGTGTGGATGCAGTAATGATCGGACGCGCTGCATTAGGCAATCCTTGGCTGTTTCGGACAGTGGAAGGCTTGCTGGAAAGCGATTCGATAGTTTCAGAGCCGAGTTTGGATGAAAAGTGCGGTGTGATTTTAAGCCATATTGAAGATTTGCACCAATTTTACGGTGCGGAGAAAGGCTACCGCATCGCACGTAAACATATCGCTTGGTATTTACAGGGAATTTCCCCTGATTCCGTTTTTAGGCAGACTTTTAATGCAATTACCGAAGCAAAGGAACAACTAATTGCTTTAGAAGACTTTTTTAATTTAATTCGCAATGGAAACAACAATGTTAGAGCAACAACGTAACCCTTCTGATGCGTTAACCGTATCAATTTTAAACTCACAATCTCAAGTGACGAACAAGCCGCTGCGCGACTCCGTGAAACAAGCGCTGAAAAATTATTTTTCGCAATTAGACGGTCACGATGTCAATGATCTGTATGAATTAGTATTAGCGGAAGTGGAACATCCGATGTTGGATATGGTTATGCAGTTTACCCGCGGCAACCAAACCCGTGCGGCGACCATGCTCGGCATTAACCGCGGCACGCTGCGTAAAAAATTGAAAAAATACGGTATGGGTTGATAAATTTTGTCTCAATGGCATCTTAATAACGGCACTTTTCGGTGCCGTTTGTTTTTTCTATTGAAATCCCATTGTTCATCCCCATCTGAATAACAGATTATTTGTCGAGAGGAAAATCTTATGCCCGCAATTCTTTTCTTTCTAAGCCTGTTTCTGTTTATTTACTGTGAATTTTCCCTATTTGTTTGGATTGCCTCCCATATCGGCGTGCTGGGTTTGATTTTGTTGCTGATCGGTTCTTTTCTGTTCGGCGTATTAATGCTCAGAGCGCGCGGTTGGTACGCATTGCTCAGTATGCAGAAACAGTTGGCGCAAGGCGAAGTGCCGACACAATCCTTATTTAAATCGGGCATTTGGATTATGGCGGGTATTTTGTTTATGCTCCCCGGATTCCTCACCGATATTTTGGCGTTATTATTGTTGCTGCCGCCGGTCGGCGCGTGGGTTGAAAAACTGGTTAAAAGCCGAGTAACGTTTTTCAGTTCGAAAATCTTCCGCAAAACCGACCGCACTTTTTACGGTTATGATGAAAACAGTGAGATTTTCGACGCCGAATTTGAAAAACAGACGGATGAAGATAAAAGGATAAAATAATTTTATTCTTCCCCTTGAAAGGGCAAAAAACACGCCCCATATAAGTTTGGCATTTTTAATTTTTTACACTAAATAAGAGGTAATTCAAAATGAATATTCGTCCATTACACGATCGTGTGATCATTAAGCGTGAAGAAGTTGAAACCAAGTCCGCCGGCGGTATTGTCTTAACCGGGTCGGCAGCGACCAAGTCCACTCGCGGCAAAGTGTTGGCGGTAGGTAAAGGTCGCGTGTTAAACGACGGTAAAATTCAACCGATGGATGTCAAAGTCGGTGATACCGTCATTTTCAGCGACAGCTACGGCGTGAAAACAGAGAAAATCGACGGTGAAGAAGTGTTAATTATTTCTGAACACGATATTTTGGCAGTTGTAGAGTAATAAATTTTTAATTAAGAAGGAATAAATAAAATGGCAGCAAAAGACGTTAAATTCGGTAATGACGCCCGTGTAAAAATGCTTAACGGCGTAAACGTATTGGCAGATGCGGTAAAAGTGACATTAGGTCCGAAAGGTCGTAACGTGATTTTAGATAAAGCGTTCGGCGCACCGACCATCACCAAAGACGGCGTGTCAGTAGCGCGTGAAATTGAATTGGAAGATAAATTTGAAAATATGGGCGCGCAAATGGTAAAAGAAGTGGCGTCCAAAGCCAATGATGCGGCGGGTGACGGTACCACCACGGCAACCGTATTGGCGCAAGCGATTGTAAGCGAAGGCTTAAAAGCCGTTGCGGCGGGGATGAATCCGATGGATTTGAAACGCGGTATCGACAAAGCGGTTGCGGCAGTCGTAGAAGAATTGAAATCCTTATCCAAACCGTGCGAAACCTCGAAAGAAATCGAACAAGTCGGTACGATTTCCGCCAACTCCGATAACGTGGTCGGTCAATTAATCGCGCAAGCGATGGAAAAAGTCGGCAAAGAAGGCGTGATTACCGTTGAAGACGGTACGGGTCTGGAAGACGAATTAGACGTAGTTGAAGGTATGCAGTTCGACCGCGGTTATTTATCGCCGTATTTCATCAATAAACCGGAAACCGCCACTGTTGAATTGGATAATCCTTATATCTTATTGGTAGATAAAAAAATCTCCAATATTCGCGAATTGCTTCCGGTATTGGAAGGCGTAGCCAAAGCGGGCAAACCGTTATTGATTATTGCCGAAGATGTGGAAGGCGAAGCGTTGGCAACCTTAGTGGTGAACACCATGCGCGGTATCGTAAAAGTGGCGGCGGTAAAAGCGCCGGGCTTTGGTGACCGTCGTAAAGCCATGTTGCAGGATATTGCAATTTTAACCGCCGGCACCGTGATTTCCGAAGAAATCGGGATGGAATTGGAAAAAGCGACCTTAGAAGATCTCGGTCAGGCGAAACGCGTGGTAATTAACAAAGATAACACCACTATTATCGACGGTATCGGTGATGAAGCGCAAATTCAAGGGCGTGTAACGCAAATTCGTCAACAGATTGAAGAATCCACTTCCGACTACGATAAAGAGAAATTACAAGAACGTGTGGCTAAATTAGCCGGCGGTGTGGCGGTTATCAAAGTTGGTGCCGCAACCGAAGTGGAAATGAAAGAGAAGAAAGACCGTGTTGAAGACGCCTTACACGCTACCCGCGCTGCGGTGGAAGAAGGCATCGTAGCGGGCGGCGGCGTTGCGTTAATTCGTGCGGCAACCAAAGTGGCGGCTAACCTGAAAGGTGATAACGAAGAACAAAACGTGGGTATTAAACTTGCGTTACGCGCAATGGAATCTCCGTTACGTCAAATCGTTGACAACGCAGGTGAAGAAGCATCCGTTGTAGCCAGCGCAGTGAAAGCGGGCGAAGGCAACTTCGGTTATAACGCCGCAACGGAACAATACGGTGATATGATTGAAATGGGTATTTTGGATCCGACCAAAGTCACCCGTTCCGCATTACAATTTGCCGCGTCTATTGCAGGCTTGATGATCACAACGGAATGTATGGTCACCGAGTTACCGAAAGCCGACAAAGCGGATGTCGGCGCCGGAATGGGCGGTATGGGCGGAATGGGCGGTATGATGTAATCGTACCCAACGTCAAAATTCAAAAAACGGTGGAATATTCCACCGTTTTTTTATTTGATTAAATCAAACATATTTAAACGTGCGGTCAGTTTTTCCGCAAATTTATTCGGGTTTTCCGAATGGGCATTATGACCGGCGTTTTCAATCGTAATGAAATTTAATCGGTTGTTTAGCGCCATTTGTTTAAATTTCTGATCTTTTTCACCGACAATGTAATAAATCGGCAGAGAACTCGACCGCACTTTATGGCGGAAGTCGGGTTGTTTGGCGAGACTGGTGGCCAGCAGCATTTGAGCGATATTGCTTCCGCAGTTTTCGGCACGGCGGCGGATCAGTTCGAGTCGTTGTCGGTTGCTCAAATGAGCAAATACCGGCTGTCGATACCAATCTTGCAGCACGGTTTCTGCCGCTTCGCAACGAAAACGTTGTGCCCATTTTTGATCATTCAGCCATCGAGAGTGTCTTTCTGCTTCACTTTGCAACCCTAAATTCGCCCCTTCTAAAATCAACCCTTGTAAATTGCCTTTATCCGCCTGTGATTGCAATGCGTAGTAGAGCGCAATGCGTCCGCCTAAAGAATAACCGATTAAAAAATAAGGTGAATTTCCCACCGCACTTTTTATTTGTGCGGACAGATAAGCGCAGGTATCGTCAAAATGACTGACTTCCACGGATTTGGCTTCGCCGTGCAGCGGTAAATCCAAGGCGATACAGCGAAAGTGCGGTAGCTTTTCGATGAGTTTTTGCCAGTCGGCTTTGGTACCGAGTAAGCCGTGCAGGAAAATGAGGGTTGGCATAGTTAATATGTCAATAAGGTTTTTTAGCGTAAACTGTCAACTCAACAAGTTACGGATGCAGACAAGATGCCTGTATCCGTATTGGTCGTTTTATGCGGCTTAATATTTAAGCACCGATCATTGCATGTGAAATTTGGTCGATCAAATGTTTATAAATCTGACTGCCGTCGCTCGGGCTGACTTTAATTTCAATTAACGTAGTTTCTTTGCGGTAATAAGCGTGTTTCAACACCGAGCTCAAATCCGCCCAAGTGTAAGGACGGGCGTATTTTAAGTCGAACATGGAAGCGGCTTGTGAAAACTCCGTATTGTGCGGCATACGATAGAATTCGTTTTTTACTTCGCTGTCCACCGGCAGCATATCGAAAATAGCGCCGCCGTTATTGTTGATAACAAAAATAATGGTCGGTTGGCTGAGCTTTTTGAATAACGCCAAAGAATTAATATCGTGCAAGGCGGAAACGTCGCCCAACATTGCAATGACCGGTCGCTCGCTGCCGACGCCGATACCGGCGGTAGTGGCTAATAAACCGTCGATACCGCTGGCTCCGCGATTGGTATAAACGGGATAGCCTTCCGGCAATTTTGCCAGTGCATCCACCAAGCGCACGAACAGGCTGTTACCCAAAAACAAAATCCCGTTATTCGGCAGAATCCGTTCGATATGATGCGCCAATGAAGCCTCATTCAAACCGCCGCCTACTTGTTGTTCAATAAAGGTGGCGCAGAAGTTGGAAAGCGCTAAGGGTTCTAACAACCAAGGTTTTTGGCGCAACGGCGGGTGCGCGCGTAACCAATGATGAGCTTTGGCACTGAAACGGGTTTGGCTGTGGTGATAAGGATCAACCCGTTGGGCACTTTCATTCACCACCCAATATTCCCCTTTGAAATCCGCTAAAAACTGATTAATGCGTTTGCTAACCAAATGGGAACCGAATTGCACCACTAAATCGGCGCGTAATAATTTATCGCGCACGATTTGATTCGCCAGCCAAATATCCGCATAAGGCAGACTCGGTTCAACGCCCGATTGCACGTCGGTTAAAACCACCCAACCCATTGTCGCCGCCCAAGCGTTAATGCCCATCGCTTGTTCCAACGGTAATCTGCCGACGACGATCACTCCGTGCTTGGTACGCCAGTTGTCCCAGTTTTCGTGCATCAACACTTCGTGTTGCGGCGCTTGATGATCCGTCCATTTTTTATGTTGAGTCAGCCAACGTTGCACGCGCGCCAGCCAAGGATGCTGATCGATATCCTCTTCTTTGGCGTTATACAAGGGTTCGGCGAAAGGAACGTTAATATGCACTACACCGCCTTGTTTTTCTTGTTGATGGCAGGCGTGTTCCAAGGTGGAAATCAGCCAGTTGACCGCATAGTCTTGGCTCGGACGCGGTAAATTAACCGTTGCCAGCGGATACGCGGCGAACATATTTTCCTGCAAAATCGCTTGATTAGCGCCGCATTCCAACAGTTCGGGCGGGCGGTCAGCGGTCAACACGATTAAATTGACAGCGCTTTGGCGGGCTTCCACGACGGCGGGATAAAGGTTTGCCGCGGCCGTACCGGAGGTGACGATCAGCGCCACCGGCGTATGCGTGGATTTGGCAAGCCCTAATGCAAAGAAACCCAAACCGCGTTCGTCAAAATGAGTATGGCAAGTAGCGCGTCGACCGTCCTGTAAGCGTACCGCTTCAAGGGTAAGCGGGGTTGAGCGCGAGCCGGGAGCAATGCAAAAGTGTTTCACCCCGTGGCGTACTAAGGTTTCCAAAATCACTTTCGACCAACAGCGGTTAAAGGTGCTTATTGACATTGTTATACTCCGTTTTGACTTTCAGGTTATGGGTTATTTTTATGTTTTAACAGGGAAATTAAGCCGGCGGCTTTTCGTTCGATTTCCTGCCATTCTAGCAAGGGAACCGAACCTTCAACAATACCCGCCCCGGCAAAAACCGAGATTTTATTCCCTTCGATAAATGCGGAGCGAATGGTAACGCAGAACTCCGCCTGTTCGGCCTGCATAAAACCGAGCGTGCCTGCATACCAAGTGCGGTCGAAATTTTCCGTGTTTTGTAAAAAACGCACTGCCGCTTGACGCGGCAAACCGCAAACCGCCGCCGTAGGATGAATGGCGGATAAACAGGCGCTGTCGCCGTAATGAGGTTTGAGTTGCACCTGAATTTTACGGCGTAAATGTTGTACTTGGCGCAGTTGTTTCAGTTCCAGTTCGGCAATTTCGATTTTATCGGCATAAACGTTCAGATTATGACAAATGTCTTCCACTACCAGCCAGTTCTCATATACGTTTTTTTCATCGTGCAGCAGCCAGTCGCCTTGCGCCTGATTTTGCGAACAGTCGTCGCTCATCATTGCGGTGCCCGCCAAGGCTTCCGTTTCCAACAGGTTGCTTTGACGGCGATACAAACGTTCCGGGCTGGAGCCTAAAAAAGTGCGGTCGATATTTTGCGCAAAAAGGAAATGATAGCAACCACCGTTGTGTTGTTCGCTTGCCGCCAGAAAATCCTTGGCATTGAGAGCCTGTTGTGTATGAAACAGGGTTTTATTGGCTAAAACGACTTTGTTTAATTCCGTTCGTTTGAAAGTATCCAACGCATTATTTACCCAGTCGCACCATTGTGTTTGATTGGCACTTTGTTCAATACATTGCACGCTTTGCACGACGGGATGTAATTCGACGGAAGAAGCAAAATGTTCCAGCACCTGTAATGCCGCCTGTTTTTCTGCGTTGAGATCTTGTTGATTATCAATAAACAGGCTAACAACCGTTTCGTTATTCTCTTGTTGAACCAACAAACGCGGTAAGAAAAAATCGCTTTGTCCGTCGAAAGTTAATCCGCCGACTAAAGTCAGATTATGTCGAAGGACAAAATCCTGCGCGGAATTCGTGTCAAAAAACGACCGCACTTTGCCCAAAGCCGCCAGTTTTTGTTTGCCGCTGCGTAAATGCAAATAAAATTGCGGATAAACCGTTTGCGCTTTCAACCAACCGAGCGGTTCGGCGAATAGCGCCGTTTTCAGCGAAAAAACGCTGATGGCAGGAGAATTGCCGTTCGGTTGATGAGCGTTGATCATGTCAATCAAAGTGCGACGTACGGAAGCTAGTCTATCCATGCAGATAAAATATTGTGTTTGATTATAAAATTGCTTAAAAATGGTTGGCATTTTACCTCAAATTAAAATAATTTTTTAGTAAATCTTTTCTTCCGTTTCAAATCAGCGTAAAGTGCGGTGTACTGTTTTCAAATTTTATTTAATAGCTCAATCAAAAGGTAATACGATGGAACGCTTTCCCAAATCAGATAAATTAGAACACGTTTGTTATGACATTCGCGGGCCGGTGCATAAAGAAGCAATGCGTTTGGAAGAAGAAGGACATAAAATCTTAAAACTCAATATCGGCAATCCCGCGCCTTTCGGCTTTGAAGCGCCGGATGAAATTTTAGTCGACGTGATTCGCAACCTGCCGACCGCGCAGGGTTACGGGGATTCCAAAGGCTTGTATTCCGCACGCAAGGCAATCGTGCAATATTATCAATCGAAAGGTATTCATGGCGCCACGGTGAACGATGTATATATCGGCAACGGCGCTTCCGAATTGATCACCATGTCCATGCAAGCGTTGCTGAACGACGGCGATGAAGTGTTGGTGCCGATGCCGGACTATCCGTTATGGACGGCGGCTGTGACCCTTTCGGGCGGTAAAGCGGTGCATTATTTATGTGACGAAGAAGCGGATTGGTATCCTGATCTTGATGATATTAAAAGCAAAATTACGTCGCGTACCAAAGCGATTGTGATCATCAACCCGAATAATCCGACCGGTGCGGTGTACAGCAAAGAGCTGTTGGAACAAATTGCGGAAATTGCGCGACAAAACAACCTGCTGATTTATGCCGATGAAATCTATGACAAAATTTTATACGACGGGGCGGTTCATCATCATATTGCGGGCATTGCGCCGGATTTAATGGTCATCACCTTCAACGGGTTATCCAAAGCCTATCGGGTGTGCGGTTTCCGCATGGGTTGGATGATTTTGACCGGTCCTAAACATAAAGCGAAAGGTTATATTGAAGGATTGGATATGATGGCGGCGATGCGTTTATGCCCGAATATGCCGATGCAACACGCCATTCAAACGGCGTTGGGCGGTTATCAGAGCATAAACGAGTTGATTTTGCCGAACGGTCGTTTGCTTGAACAACGTAATCGCGCTTATGAATTGGTCAATCAAATTCCGGGCGTCAGTTGCGTTAAGCCGAGAGGCGCGCTTTATATGTTCCCGAAAATCGACATTAAACGTTTCAATATCTACGATGATGAGAAAATGGTGTTTGATCTTTTGGCGCAGGAAAAAGTGTTATTAGTGCACGGACGGGGCTTTAACTGGCATGCGCCGGATCATTTCCGTATCGTCACCTTGCCTTATGTGCATCAAATTGAAGAAGCATTGAATAAGTTTGCGCGATTCTTGGCGAATTATCGTCAGTGATGCGAAATGAGATAAAGTGCGGTGGATTTTTTGCAAGTTTTTAAAACGGCATCAAAATCGACCGCACTTTATACGTGTTTTTTCACTATATCGTCAATTATTTCCATACATCTTGTGAAGCCGGTAAACGTATTCCCGTTACAATAAAAGGATATTCCCAGATATACCAGTTATTCCCTTTACTTCTTAACGTCAAATACCGTCTGCTGTCGGCGCCTTTACTGTCTACAAATACTCTGATATAGCCTTCTTCGGAGGTGTGCGTATCATCATATAACACAATTTGAAACGGCTCTGAAGGCGTGTAATCGTTATCTACCGAAGCCCCTTCAAAATAAGAATTCGGGAGATATTTTTTATCACTCAGCCGTTCTTTCAAGAAATGTTTATCAAAATCACTGATTTTTCTCGGACCGTATAACACTTCAATCATTTCCAAGCCGGATTTACTGTCTTTTACATATTGTTTCAATGCAGCCAAGAAAAACGCCGTAGTATGTTTCGGGTCTGAAAAATCCGCTATATTACGCAACTCCTCCGCATTTTCAGGCAACTTTTCAAACGTATACAGCACGCCGTCGCCTTGTTTTTCCACCTTTGGAAAGGCGACACTTGCTGCGTTGGCATTGTGTGTAATGCCGATAAATAACATCATCATGCCGCATAATATTAAATATTTAATATCGTTCTTTTTCATAAAAGTATCCTCTTGATGAAATGTAATTAAGGCGATTACCGAAACAGTATAATGCTTGCTATTGTCTATTTTCAATACAAAAGCGTAAATATAAGAGAAAACCGCACAGAATATCCGACTTGCTATATTTAATAAAAAAATTAGGGTCTGACGCGGATTGGCAAGCGCGTTAATATGCATAAAGTGCGGTGGATTTTAGGTGAGTTTTTAAAACGCCGTAAAAATCCACCGCACTTTTTAATTGAGTTTAATTAAAAAAGCTTCTACTTTGCGCGGTATCATAAATAAAGCCAAAGCGGCGAAAAGTGCCATGGTCAGAAAGGCGGCGGAAGGAGAAATCGGATAAATCACACTGCCGATTCCGGTGAATAAAGCAACGGCAGCGCAACTGGCAAAACCGCTGTATAGACCTTGCAATTTCGGCATAGCGTTTTGCGGTTGAGTGCTGATGTAGCGCACGATAGCGTAATGGCTGACGGCGAAAGTCAAACTATGGAACGTTTGCAACAGCAGGATCAGCCATAATTCATCGCTTGAACCGAATCCCAACCAACGGAGCGTAGCGGCGGTTGCGGATAAATAGAAGAGTGAACTGACTTTCCAATGTTTGAACAATTTGCCGGCGAAGAAAAACAACAGAATTTCCGATGCCACGCTTAACCCCCAAAGCAGGCTGGTGGTTTGTACCGACATTCCCGATTTCGTCCAATATAACACGCTGTAACCGTAATAAACGGCGTGCGAACCGTGAATAAGCGATACCGCCGATAACAAACGCAAAGTGGTGGCGTTTTTTAATAAGCCGATCAAACTAACGGAATTTTCCACCGCACTTTCCTGCGTATCGACAGGCGGAATGCTCGGCACCGCCATTTGTAGCAAGGCATATAGCAACACTAATGCGCAAAGCAGCCAAATAATGTTGTTTTCACCGATAAAGCCGATCATATTGCCGAATAGAGCGACTCCCACCACAAACGCAGCGGAGCCGATTAAACGGGCTTTACCGTAATCCAAATGAACTTGATGTTGCCAAGTGGCGGCTAAAGTGTCGCTGAGCGGAATGCCCGCCGAGTTGACCATCGCAAACAAAGCGATAGCGGCGAATAACAGCCAAAAATGTTGTGCCGCCATTCCCATCGTGAACGTTAAGAAAACACTTGCCCAAGCAAATAAACGCAAGGCATTGGGCAGTTGTGAAGCTTTTTTTACTAAGGAAGAAAAATAGATGCCGCCGATAAAACGGAATAAATAAGAGGCGGCAAGTACCAAGCCGATCAATTCTTCTCCGTAGGATTGAGATTTCAACCAAACGGGAAAGAAAGGCACGAAAATGCCGTAAGCGCAAAAGTAGCCGAAAAAGCTGAATGCTAACCAAGTAAAAGGACGGACTGTCATCAGAATAATTTTTCCATTTCCTGCGAACGCGCCACACAAGCCTGCATGGCTTGTTGCACGGTTTGCGTTAAGTTTTGTTGATTAAACACCGCCAATGCCGCTGCCGTCGTGCCGCCTTTGGAAGTCACGTTTTCGCGTAATACGGCTAAAGAGGATTGCGGATTTTCCGTCACCATTTTGGCTGCGCCCAAAGCGGATTGTTGCACCAGTAAACGCGAATTTTCTTCGTCCAAGCCCATTTCCGTTAAAGCCCGCTGCATGGCTTCCATAAATAAGAAAAAATATGCCGGACTGCTGCCGGAAGCAGCGGTGACGGCGTGCATATCCGCCTCTTGCGCCACCCAACAGGTTTTCCCTACTGCATTCAGTAACTCTTCGGCAAAGATTTTAAATTCCTGTGATACGGAGGGCGCAGCGAATAATCCCGCCATACCTTCCGATACCAACGCGGGCGTATTCGGCATGACGCGCACGATATGTTGAGCGGAAGGCAAAAGTGCGGTCAATCGTTGCACTGAAATGGCGGCGGCAATGGAAATTAGCAGTTTGTCGCTAAAATTCAACGCGCTTAACGGTGCGCATACTTCCGCTATCACTTGCGGTTTAACCGCCAATAAAACCACTTCCGCACGTTGCGCAGAGGTTAAATTATCCGCAGAGACTTGCGTTCCCCGTGCGGCAAACAGCGCCCGTCGATCCTCGTTGGGATCACATACGATGATTTGTTGCGCCGGATAGCCGCGTTTCAACAAGCCGAACACAATCGCTTGCGCCATATTACCGCCGCCGATAAAAGTGATTAATTTATGCTGCATATTTTTTTATTCCTAATTGAGGTAAAATGTCGTGCGATAAAACGCAATAAAAACCGACCGCACTTATTAACCGCTTATTCGCCGACAGGTGAAATCCCGAATTGATATAAGCGTTATATTGTACTCCAAAACCGCACAAACTACAGCAAAACAACACAAGGAACGATAATGTACTGGTTTAAAAACGCCATCATCTACCGATTAACTAAAAAACTTGATTGGTCGCTTACACAACTGCAACAACATCTCGAACAATGCGCTTATCATCCCTGCAATCAATCGGATATGAGCAAATTCGGCTGGGCGCATCCGCTGCGCGGTTCTGCGCTGTTGTATTTTTCCGTCGGCAAACAGATTCTTTTATTGGCGCATAAAGAAGAAAAAATTCTGCCGAGCCATGTGGTTAACAAAGAGTTGGAAGAACGCGTGCGCCAAGTGGAAGAAAAAGAAAACCGCAAGCTGAAAAAAACCGAAAAACAGGCGCTGAAAGACGATGTGGTCGCCGTTTTATTGCCGCGCGCTTTTAGTAAAAATCAGCAAACGGCGGTTTGGATCGATACGGAAACGGACTTAATTTATGTGGATGCCGCTTCCGCCAAACGGGCGGAAGATGCGCTTGCGTTGTTGCGCAAATCCTTAGGCTCCCTGCCTGTGGTGCCCTTATCGTTTGCTAACGAACCTGCCGTCGTGATGACCGATTGGCTGGCGCAGGGCAATTTGCCGGCGTGGTTGACGGCATTGGAAGAGGCGGAATTGAAAGCGTCGGATGAGGCGGTGATTCGTTGTAAAAATCAGGCGTTGGACAGCGAAGAAATGCTCTCTCATTTGCAGGCGGGTAAGTTCGTGACCAAGCTGCTGCTTGATTGGGAAGAACACCTGAGTTTTGTGCTCAACGAGGACGGCACGCTCAAACGCTTAAAATTTGCCGATCAAATCCGTGAAAAAAACGATGATATTCTGAAAGAGGATTTTGCTCAGCGGTTTGATGCGGATTTTGTATTGATGACGGGAGAATTGGCAAAACTGACCGCCAATTTATTGGATGAATTCGGCGGCGAGAAAGCCCGTTTATAACAGGTAACGTTGGTGATGACGGCAAGTGTGTATGACCGCGACGGTTTTTTCGCCTCTTATCAAAAACTGCGCAGCAACCCGAACAGTGTAAATGAAGTGATCGAAAAACCGACCATGCTCGCCTTGTTAGCGGATTTACAGGGCAAGCGCGTGTTGGATTTGGGCTGCGGTTGCGGCGGTCATCTGCAACTTTATTTGCGACGCGGTGCGGAATATGTGGCGGGCGTTGATTTGTCCGTAAGGATGTTGCAGGAAGCCGAACGCATTTTGGCAGCGGAACGACGGTCGCAAAAACTCGCTGAAAACCGACCGCACTTTTCGTTATATCGTTTATCTATGGAGCATTTGGAACAGCTGCCCGAAAGCGGTTTTGATGTGATCACCAGTTCTTTTGCAATGCATTATATTCGGGATTTTCCCGCGTTATTGACGCAGATCCGAGATAAATTAACGGCAAACGGCATATTGGTTTTCTCGCAGGAACATCCGATTACCACTTGCCATAAAGAGGGCGAACGCTGGGAGAAAGGGGCAAATAAAGAACAACGCGCCTATCGGTTGCAACATTATCGCGAAGAAGGTGAACGTGACAGAAACTGGTTTAATCAACCTTTTAAAACGTATCACCGCACCACGGCGACCATTATTAATCGTTTGTTGGAAGCGGGTTTTATGCTTGAACGGATAGAAGAACCGATGTTAGCACGGCAACCCGAATGGCATCAGGAATTTAAGGATTTGCAACATCGCCCGCCTTTATTGTTTGTAAAAGCAAGGAAAACAACATGATTATCGGTAGCGGAATGTTGGCGAAAGCCTTTGCACACCACGCGCAAGATCAAGGATTGCTGATTTTTGCCGGCGGCGTTTCCGATTCAACGGAAACTCGTCCGGCGGCATTTCTGCGCGAAGAAAGACTGCTGCGACAAACCATGTCCGATTATGCGGCGGACAAACTGATTTATTTCAGCACTTGCAGCATTTATGACAGTTCCTTGCATAATTCCGTTTATGTACAGCATAAAAGTTATATGGAACATTTGGTGCGCACCTGTCAGCGAGACTTTATCATCTTCCGTTTGCCGCAAGTAGTGGGCGTGACGCAAAGCCCGACTATCGTGAATTTTTTATATCGACAAATTATTCATCAGCAACCTTTTGAATTATGGTCGGGCAGTAAACGTAATTTGATTGATGTGGATGATGTGGTGAAAGTTATTGATTATATACTGGATAATCAACTATTTAAGCGCCAAGTTGTCAATCTCGCTTCTCCGCAATCCAGCAGCATTTATGATATTGTCGCCGTCTTGGAAAGTTTGACGCAGAAACGGGCTGTTTATACGGTAGCGGATAAAGGCGCCTTTTATCATATTGATTTATCACAGGTGCAACCTATTTATCATCAGTTGGGCATTGAGTTTGATGCCGATTATGTGAGCCGAACAATCAGTAAATATTACGCAAACGTTTAATCTCTTTTTGTCACAGTGTTGTAACAAAAACGGTTATTTTCACAAAAATAATAAAAAACGCTTGCAAGGCGGACAAAGTTTCAGTATTTTAAATACCATCTCAATTAATTTAGGACGCAAAATGACCTTTATTCGCACTCACCATCATCACCATTTGACCGACTAATCTTTCGGGCATTTGGCGTGTTCGGAAGATAACTTCCGAGAGCGAATTAAGATCAAAACAGAATTCACAACCCCTCGGAAGGCAACTTTCGAGGGGTTTTTCGTTATTCAAAATACAAAATAGAAGGAACACACTATGTCGGACAACAGACTTCGCATCGCGTTACAGAAAAAAGGGCGTTTAAGCAAAGATTGCAGCGAATTACTCAAACAATGCGGCGTGAAAATCACCTGGAACGAACAGCGTTTGATCGCCTATTCCGAAAATCTGCCGATTGAAATTCTGCGTGTGCGTGATGACGATATCCCGGGGCTGGTGTTTGACGGCGTGGTCGATCTCGGCATTATCGGTGAAAACGTGTTGGAAGAAGAAGAATTAGGGCGTTTACATGCCGGTGAACCGGTCGAATATAAAAAACTCCGCACCTTAGATTTCGGCGGTTGCCGTTTATCACTTGCGATTGATCGCGATCGCACCTACAACGGCGTACAAGATTTGAAAGACGCCCGTATTGCCACCTCTTACCCGAACTTGCTCAAACGTTATATGGCGGAACAAGGCGTACCGTTTAAAAATTGTCTATTAACAGGCTCGGTAGAAGTTGCACCAAGCGCAGGACTTGCC
>JBHBXR010000184.1:0-8346 GCA_041795785.1 Mesocricetibacter sp. | reverse complement strand
ATTTTTGAAAAATAAGGTTGGCTATGATTTTATTTGCAGGGGATCCGCACGGCAGTTTCATTCATCTTTATCCTTTTTTACAGGATAACGAAAATCCTGCGCTGATCATTCTCGGCGATTTACAACTCACTTCCGTCGCAGAACTGGACAAACTGGCGCAATATTGCGATCTATGGTTTATCCACGGCAATCACGACAGTAAAACCGTCGCTGCTTTTGAGGCATTATGGGGAACGGAATGGAAAACGCGCAATCTGCACGGGAAAGTAGTTGAAATTCAAAGCAAACGCATCGCCGGTTTGGGCGGTGTGTTTCGCGGTCAAATCTGGATGCCGCCGAATAAACCGTTGTTTTTCGACCCGATCCATTTTTGTCAGTATTGCCCGCCGGAAAAATTATGGCGCAGCGGTATTCCGTTGCGCCATCGCACTTCTATTTTCCCTTCTGATATTGAACATCTCGCCGCCCAACAAGCGGATATTTTAATTTGCCACGAAGCGCCAAAACCCCACCCATCCGGTTTCTCCGTTCTGAATGAATTGGCGGAGAAAATGGGCGTACAGCAGATTTATCACGGACATCATCACGAAAACTTCAATTATTCCCCTTCACAACACAGCCGTAACTATCAAATTATCAATGTGGGTTTCAGAAGCCTGTGCGATGAAAAAGGTCAATACTTATTGATAGGAATTGATGATCGCTAAAAGTGCGGTTAATTTTGGCGGAGTTTTAGTAGAGCGAGTGTTCTTCAGGGAGTCAGCAAGGTATAGTAAAAAAGCCCGAATATTCGGGCTTTTTACGCTTAATGGTTACTCAGCGGCTGAAAAATCATCTAAGTTATCGGTTCCTACTACACCGGACAGAGTATAAACACGTTTCGTAGTGGAAATGTGCGAACGGTATTTATCCCACGTTTTTTCCAAAAAGGTCTCTGCCGGACGTTCGCCTTTGCAGAAAGCCACAAAAGCTTTTTCTTCCGCCGTAACGGGTTTACGCTCGCCGGAGTCTAGGGCTTTGAATGCTTGTCCGTATTGCTCAAGCGCTTGTGATTCCTTAATGGTGTAATCGCCGTGACGTGAGAAGCCGCGCGGATAATTCTTGTCATCAAAAAAACGACGTTCAACACTAAAACTTTCAGCCATAATATCCTCTTATAAATCAATCTTAAAAATCGGCAGGCATTAAACCAATTTTTTTTTATTTTTGCAACTACTCTCTGCGTCGCCCGTTACTTTTGCAATAAGGCTTTTACGGTTTTGACATAGTCATTGACAAAATCTTCGTGCGATAAGCCTTCCGGGTTAACGCGGAATTTGCCGTTGACATAAAAATCAGGTACGCCGCGCACGTCAAATTGTTTTGCCGCATTCACTTGTTTGCTGACCAATGAATTCACGGCAAAACTGTTAATGCCGTTATCGAATTGCTCTGCCGTTACGCCGTTATCAAGGAATTTTTGACGAATATCGTCCATTGATCTTAATTTATCCGCTTGCGCCGCTTCGAATAACGGTTTTTTAACTTGTTCTTCTACGCCCAACGCCATCGCCAATGCCCAAGCGCGGGTCAGATTTTCTGATTGACGCCCCATGAAATTCACATGATATTGTTTGAAAACGGCATCTTGCGGTAATTCCGCGTTGATTTTTGCCGGAATTTGATATTGCACTTCAAAGGAATAACAATGCGGGCAATAGAATGAAAAAAATTCAATGACTTCTTTTTGTGCGGAACGATCCGAATCAAGGGTTTTATATTGTTTGCCTTCCGTTAAATCTTGTGCCTGCGCACCGAACGTAAAGAAAAATGCCGCAACGGCAAAAAGAAATTTTTTCATTGTTGATAAATCCTTATGTAATTATTTAGTAATACCGCGCGCTTTTAATAATGCGCTTTTAAAATCTTCTTCATAATCTTTTTTGATGCCGGGAATCGGTTCGTATTTATCTTTGCCGTGCATTTTTAACTGATAAATAATCACTTCATCGGTCAGTTCCGCCACAGGTTTCTCAAAGCCGGCTTCATTTGCAATTTTCTGTAAGATTTGAGTTAAATGTAACTCAGGTTCTTTAGACCAATAAGGTTGTAAAAGTTCCAGCACTTCATTCAAACGGTGACATTTCATACGATTTTCCTTATATTAATAAAAAGATTAGCGAATCATACTTGAATTAAATAAAGAAGAAAATATGACAATCACAATTAGTGCCGTTATTTTGGCGGGCGGTCAGGGCAAACGTATGGGCGGGGCGGATAAAGGGTTGCAACTATGGTGCGATAAGCCTCTGTTTGAACATATCCGACAGCGTTTGTCCGTGCAAATTAACGACATTTCCATTAATGCCAACCGCAATCAGCAGCGTTATGCACAAAGCGGTCTGAGCGTGTTTGCTGATCATTTGGACGGCTTCCAAGGACCGTTAAGCGGAATATTGACGGCGTTACAACGAGCGAAGACGGATTTTGTATTATTTGTACCCTGTGATTGCCCGCTATTACCACTAAATCTGTTGGAAAAATTGAAAAGTGCGGTGGAAAAACAAGGCGTTTTAATTGCATACGCCCATGACGGTGAACGGGAACATCCGACATTTTGTCTTATTTCCACTCAACTGCGTAGCGCATTGGCAGACTATTTAGCCGACGGCGAACGGCGAATGCGTTGTTTTATGCAACAAAACGGCGCACTGGCGGTGGATTTTTCCGAACAGAAAGACGCCTTTCAAAATATGAATAAGTTGGAGGATTTGGCGTAGTCTTTTACGGTGTAATTTTATTGTCATCTTATAACGACTAACCGGAAATAAGCGCGAAAATACATAATGCCGTTATATTGCATTTGAAGAATAAAAAAGATCGGGAGGAGCCCGATCTTCTTATCAATCACTTTGTTCAAAACTCCCTTTTTTTCCACCGCACTTTTCCGCTTCACTTCTTATCTCGTGCTTTTACTTGCAAAATCTGCTATAATTCGCGCAATTTTTTCATAGATAAAACAGAGAAATACCATGTCAGAGAACAGACAAGAAAGTTATGATGAGAACAGTATCCGTGTGTTGGAAGGGCTTGAAGCGGTGCGTGTGCGGCCGGGAATGTATATTGGCGATACTGATGACGGTACGGGCTTGCACCATATGGTATTCGAAGTGGTGGATAACGCTATCGACGAAGCGCTGGCGGGGCATTGTAACGATATTATTGTCACTATTCACGAAGACAATTCCGTTTCCGTGCAGGACGACGGACGCGGTATTCCGGTGGGGATTCATAAAGGGCTGGGTGTTTCTGCGGCGGAAGTGATTATGACCGTATTACACGCCGGCGGTAAGTTTGACGACAATTCTTATAAGGTTTCCGGCGGGTTGCACGGCGTGGGCGTGTCGGTGGTGAATGCGCTATCCGATAAACTGCAATTAACCATTCGCCGTGAAGGTCACGTACACGAACAATTTTATGCACTCGGTGTGCCGCAAGCGCCACTGGCAGTGATCGGCGAAACGGAAAAAACCGGTACGACGGTGCGTTTTTGGCCGAGCCCGACTATTTTTACCAACATTGTTTTTGATTATGAAATCCTCAAAAAACGTCTGCGCGAGTTATCG
This sequence comes from Mesocricetibacter sp., assembly GCA_041795785.1. Lineage (GTDB taxonomy): Bacteria > Pseudomonadota > Gammaproteobacteria > Enterobacterales > Pasteurellaceae > CAJPST01. The sequence continues at coordinate 4,741 of JBHBXR010000184.1, read as the reverse complement.
TTTCTGAACTCCGGCGTTTCCATCAAATTATTTGATAAACGTGACGATAAACAGGAACATTTCCACTACGAAGGCGGTATCCGTGCATTTGTGGAATATTTGAACCACAATAAAACCCCGATTCATCCGAAGCCGTTCTATTTTGTGACGGAAAAAGACGGTATCGGCGTGGAAGTGGCGTTACAGTGGAACGAAGGCTATCAGGAAAATCTCTACTGTTTTACCAATAATATTCCGCAGCGTGACGGCGGTACGCACTTGGCTGGGTTCCGCGGCGCGCTGACCCGTACCTTGAATAACTATATGGAAAAAGAAGGATTAAATAAAAAATCCAAAAATGACAAGGTAGAAACCTCCGGTGATGACGCTCGCGAAGGCTTGGTGGCAATTATTTCGGTAAAAGTGCCGGATCCGAAATTCTCCTCGCAAACCAAAGACAAACTGGTTTCTTCCGAAGTGAAAAGCGCGGTGGAATCCGCCATGAACGAGCGCTTACAGGAATATTTGGAAGAAAACCCGAATGATGCCAAGATCATTGTAAGCAAAATTATTGATGCGGCGCGTGCCCGTGAAGCAGCGCGTAAAGCGCGTGAAATGACCCGCCGTAAAGGGGCGTTGGATATTGCCGGTTTGCCGGGCAAACTGGCGGATTGTCAAGAACGCGATCCCGCTCTATCCGAACTTTACTTGGTGGAGGGAGATTCTGCGGGCGGTTCGGCAAAACAAGGGCGTAACCGTAAAAATCAGGCGATTTTGCCGTTAAAAGGCAAAATTCTTAACGTTGAAAAAGCCCGTTTTGACAAAATGCTGTCTTCACAGGAAGTGGGCACCTTGATCACTGCGTTGGGTTGCGGTATCGGTCGTGACGAATACAATCCGGACAAAATGCGTTATCACAAAGTGATTATTATGACCGATGCGGATGTGGACGGTTCTCATATCCGTACGTTGTTGTTGACGTTCTTTTATCGTCAAATGCCGGAAATCATTGAGCGAGGTTATGTGTATATCGCTCAACCGCCGCTGTATAAAGTGAAAAAAGGCAAACAGGAACAATATATCAAAGACGATGAAGCGATGACCCGGTACGAATTGGCGATTGCGTTGGAAGATGCGGCGCTGTATGTCAGCGATAGCGCACCGGCGATGAACGGTGTGGCATTGGAATCCTTGGTGTCGGAATTTAATAACGTATATAAAATGATCGGACGTTTAAGTCGTCGTTATCCTGAAAGCCTGTTGAAAGAGCTGATTTATTATCCTGATCTCAGCGCAGAGCTGATGAAAGAAGAACGTGCGGTCGATTTTTGGGCTAAAAATTTAGTGGCGCAATTGAGTGAAAAAGACAGCAACGGCAATCATTATTCGTATCGCGTGGAATACAATCCGGAACGTCATTTATACGAAGCGGTATTGACCGTTCGTACGCACGGCGTCGATACGGATTATTTCCTCAATTTCCAATTTGCCAACGGCAACGAATATGCGCGCATTATGAAATTGGGCAGACAGTTAAGAGGCTTATTAAGCGAAAGCGCTTATGTTCAACGGGGCGAAACCAAATATACGGTAACTTCATTCGAACAGGCAATTAACTGGCTGGTGACGCAATCCCGTCGCGGTTTAACGGTTCAACGTTATAAAGGACTCGGCGAAATGAATCCGGAACAACTATGGGAAACCACGATGGATCCGGACGCCCGTCATATGCTGCGCGTCACCATTAAAGATGCGGTGGAAGCGGATCAACTGTTTACCACTTTAATGGGGGACGAAGTGGAACCGCGTCGCGACTTTATCGAAAGCAACGCATTAAGAGCGAATTTGGATATTTAAGAACAACAAGGCTTAGTGTGACTAAGCCTTTATTAATTTAAGGAAAATGATGAAAGCAAAAATTTGTATTATTACCGGCAGTACGCTTGGCGGTGCAGAATATGTCGCCGAACATTTGGAAAACATACTGCAACAACAAGGCTGTCCGACCCGCTTGGAACACGGCGCAGCATTAGAGGATGTGCAAGATGAAAAACTTTGGTTGATCGTCACCTCCACTCACGGCGCCGGCGAATTACCCGATAACTTACGCCCGCTATTTGAACAAATCACGGAGCACAATCTTGACCTATCCTCTTTACGTTTTGCCGTAGTGGGATTGGGCAATTCCGATTACGATACTTTCTGTTACGCGGTGAATAAAGTGGAAGAAATCTTATCCGCTCAAGGCGCGACCCTGCTTTGCCCGTCATTAAGAATTGATGTTACCAAAGTGGATGACCATGAGCAGTACGCAGAAGAATGGTTGCCGAATTTAACCGAAAATCTGTAAGCGCGGTTTTAATTTCGTAAATAAACTTAAATAATTTTCATGATATTACTTTGATCAAGGGAGAGGTTCGCATTTCTCTTTTTCAAATTATTCTGCAAATTTATTATATATTTTTCATGGTAAAAAATTTGGTGAGATTTGAAATAACACTATAGCAGGTTCTTCAGTTCAATTAATTCGATGCAATTTATCCAAAATTGAAAAATCTTTTAAGCAACCACGCCATATTGAAATCTCACTCAAATTCGACCGCACTTTCCTCTTATTTACTCCCTTTTAAAATCCCCGCCAAGTTCTCTTCCAACCAATCGACTAAATCCGCCAGTTTTGTTCCCGCCTCTTTGCCGTAGTCGGTCAACGAGTATTCCACATGCGGCGGGACGGTGTTATAGGATTTGCGAATCAGCATGCCGTCTTGTTCCAATTGTTGCAGCGTTTGGGTCAGCATCCGTTCGCTCACGCCATCAATCTCACGGCGGATTTCGCTAAATCGTTTTGTCCCCTTCATCAACACAATCATCACCAACACGCCCCAGCGGTTGGTCAGGTGCTGCAAAATCTCACGGGAAGGGCATTGCGCCGACAACACATAACCACGTTTGGTTGAGTTTGAGATTTTTTTCATTTTGAGTTCCTTCAGTTAAATCATTCCTTACATTTTTGCTTGTACTTATATAAAGTAAGTATAGATATGTTAAGAGATATTAGCCGATTTTGCAACTTACAAATGTTTTCTCTAACCCCACTGCTTGTATTTTTCAGGCTGGCTGAAATTTTTCCTTTCCAGCATTTCAATTTAAGGCGCAAAAGTCATCGTTACTTTTCCTGCACCGACTGCATTTTTGAGCTGTGCGGTATTTTTGATTTTGCCTAAACGGGTATAACGATAGGACGAATGGAAACTTTCGTAAAATACCACTAAGGTATCACCGCCCCAAAGCATAATATCGCCCGCTTCAATCCGACCGACCGCTTGGTCTTGGCGGATTAAGGATTTTGGTAGTTCGGCAAATTTTTCATTGTTTAAATGATCCTGCATTTCCAGCATTAAAGGCAAAAGTGCGGTCAATTCTTTTGCTGCTTGTGTGTCGGCTAATTCTGCGCTAAACGTAGATTGTCCAATGGTAATATTCATTGTATTCCATTGATATTTAACGGTATTTCAGGCTGTGGCGTTTGGGATTATAAAGAGTGAAAGCAATAAGCTGAGTAGTCCTGTTTTTCGCATTGGTTGTTACCTTAAAAATTGTTTTATTGTTTTGATCTAGCGGTGAGATTAGAGGAAAAGTTTGCAAAAAAAGCATAAAATCCCACCGCTTGTCAGAAATTTACCAAGGTTGAGTAGTCGGTCCAAGCGTAAATTCAGAAATATTGGTATCTTTAGGTTGGTTTAACGCAAATGCCACCACGTTTGCCACACGTTCGGCGGGGATTTCGTAAGCGTCATATAAACTGCGCATCGCTTCAGCCATTTCAGGATTAGTAATGCCTGCCACCAATTCGGATTGCACTGCCGCAGGGTAAATGGTTGCGGTACGAATGTTGGTGCCGGCTTGTGCGCTTTCCATTCGCAAACCTTCCATAATCGCTTTAACCGCCCATTTCGTGCCGCAATAGACCGCACAGCCCGGGTAGACTTTTAAGCCTGCAACGGAAGAAGTCGCTAAAATATGCCCTGATTTTTGTGCTTCAAAAGTCGGCAACACAGCAGCAATTCCGTTGAGTACACCTTTAATATTCACATCAACCATTGCATTCCAATTATCCGTTTCGAGCGCAGAAAGCGGTGAATTTGGCATTAGCCCTGCATTCAAGAAAATCGCATCCACTTTGCCGAAAGCGGATTTTGCTAGTGCAACTAAGGCTTGATTGTCTTCCGGTTTAACCACATCGGTAACACGATACACCGCTTCGCCACCGTTGGCTTTAATGTTGTTTACGATGGTTTGAAGTTTATCTTCACGGCGTGCGCCCAGCACCAATTTTGCCCCAGACTGAGCCAGTTTATAAGCGGTGGCTTCGCCAATACCGCTGCTTGCACCGGTAATAATCACGACTTTGTTTTCAATGTTGTTCATTTTGTTCTCCTATTGGGTTTTGATGGGGGGATTGTAGCGGGCGGGTGATTGCACTACAATCAATAAAAATAGAATTGTCTGTTGTTAAAAAGAGAATAATAAAATGAACAAACTCGATGCGATTAAATATTTCTGCCTTGCCAGCGAAACGCTGAATTTTCGGGAAACGGCAATGCAGCTGGCGGTTTCGCCTTCGGTGGTCACCCGTGTAATTGCGGAATTGGAACAGGAACTGGGCGAGCAACTGTTTAAGCGAAACACTCGACAAATCCGGCTGACCAATTTTGGTGAGCAATTCTTGATTAAGGCAAAACAGTTGCTGGCGGACACCGAT
>JBHBXR010000183.1:0-2518 GCA_041795785.1 Mesocricetibacter sp. | reverse complement strand
TGAAGTAGAAACGACGGTTAGAAACACCGCCGCACCGAAATAAAAGGCTGCCGGTCCGACAGAGAAATTAATGATTTGTCCGCGCGTAACCAATGACATCATTAATGCCAAAACAAATAAGTCCAGCATTGACCAACGTCCGACGAAATGTACGATATGCAATAAGCGCATTTGCCATTTGATAGAATGACGCCAACCGAAATGTACGCAAAACAATAAATACAACATGATGAATATCTTGCCAACAGGCACGAAAATACTGGCGACAAATACGATGAATGCAACGAAATAGCTGCCCATATTGATAAAAGTGATCACGCCGGACATCAGTGTATCGCCGCTAGGCACGCCGTTCATATAAACAAAAGACATCGGCAGTAAATTTGCCGGAAATAGCATGATAATCCCTGCGATTAAAGTTGCCCAAGTGCGTTGTAAGTAAATCTGCGGCGGCGTATCAAGGCGGCTGTGGCAGCGCGGGCAAACGGGATGATCTTCAAAATCTAACATCGGTCGCTCGAAAGTATAGCGGCAGGCGCTACAAAAGTGCGGTGGATTTTGTGCCGATATTTTATGTAACTGTTTATTGTTCGGATAAAAATCGTTCCACAGCTCAATAGGGTTGATTTTGATAAACAGCAGGGTTGTCAATAAAGAAGTTAAAACAAACGCAATAAGATAAATATCAAATTCCAACGCGGCGTAATCGCGTACTTTAAATGCGGTAACACCGAGTGCAACCAAATAAACGTCAAACATCACCCAAGGTTTGATATAACCTAACGCCAACAATAAATTGCGCGGTCTGATGCGTAACAATTGGGAAAGGCGTAATAATATGACGAGAATGCAGAAAGCTATCGGCATAAATACGGCGCACAGGAAAACTAAAAAAGCGGTATAAGCATAGCCTTCCGTTGCCATTTTCCAAACTCCTCCCCAAACCGAGGCATTAACTTTTACGCCTAATAAATCCACACTCAATAAGGGATAAGTCAAAGCGAAAGGCATTAAAATCAGAATGGAAAGGGCAATAATCGAGCAACGGTGCAATCCCCAACGACTGCCCGATTTTAATATATTGTGACAACGAGGACATTCCGCCCGTTGTTTTTTAGTCAACGGCGAAACGGCGGTTAACGCATTGCAATCGCCGCAACGTGCAATTTGGTAATCCGCCTGTGTTAAGTCAATCTGTTTATTCGTTGATATAACCATTTGTTTATATACGCTTAAAAATAAGGACGGTTATTTTATACTGGAACTAGAATATTACAATGATTACAACAAAAGTGCGGTCACTTTTCCCGTTAAAATTGAAATTAGCGGCTTTGTTGCGATTATTAATTGTCATTTTTTCTGAAATTACGATAAACTATGCGAAATTTTTTGTAGTTAAAATCGAGTATACAGGTATTAGGAATGACAGAAGCGCAAACAGCAGTTCAGGAAGAAACACAAAAATTATCCAACAATAAAGAAATTATTGCTTATTTGGCAGAAAAATTTCCGTTGTGTTTCTCTTTAGAAGGCGAAGCGAAGCCGATTAAAATCGGTTTATTTCAGGATTTGGCGGAAGCGTTAAAAGACGATCCGAAAGTGAGTAAAACCCAGTTGCGCTACGCGTTGCGCCAATATACGTCCAACTGGCGTTATTTACACGGCTGTAAAGAAGGCGCGGTGCGGGTTGATTTACAAGGCAATCCCGCCGGAGTGTTGGAGCAGGAACATGTCCAACACGCTGCGCAGCAATTAGCTGACGCAAAAGCCAAATTGGCGGAAAAACGTGCGGCGGAAAAAGCGGCGAATCCGAAAGCCAACAAAAAACGCCCGCCGCGCAAACAAAATGAAAACAACCGACAACATATCAAACCAACCAACAAAACCTTTGTCAAAAAAACACAATTCAAACCGAAAGTTGAGTTAAACAGCATTGATTTTGCAAGTTTGCAAGAAGGCAACAAAGTAAAAGTGAAAGTCGGTGACAATGCAAAAAATGCCGTGGTTTTAGAGGTTGTAAAAGATAGCGCGAAAGTGGAATTGGAGAACGGTTTGGTGATTAGCGTGACACCGGATCGCTTATTTGTATAGCTGATATTTTATGCCGTTCTCTGCAACGGCATTTATGTTACATCGATAGGTTGTGCCTGTGCGGTGTTTTTTCTTTATTAGGATCATCTAAATGAAGTTAAATAAATCTAGCAGTTATTTGTTGACATTGATTGCAAGTGTATGTTTTGGCAGTGCTAATGTGGCGGCTGTGCAGCCGACTATTAAAGCCGAGGAAATTGTCGTGCCGTCGGTAACGCAGGAAAATGCGTTGGCGACCAAGCGGGTGACAACGCGTTTAACTCAATCCCACTACCGCAAATTTCAATTGGATAACGACTTTTCGGCAAAAATTTTCGATCGTTATTTAAACTTTTTAGATTATAACCATAACACCTTCCTCCAATCGGATATTGATGAAATGCGGGCGAAATATGCCGATAAAATTGACGATGAATTAAACGAAGGA
>JBHBXR010000182.1:0-3012 GCA_041795785.1 Mesocricetibacter sp. | reverse complement strand
GTACGCAGCGGATTATGATAGGCGTAAAGCCCGATAACTGGTGTATTCTGCGTTGTGGCTAAATGTGCCGGGCCGGAATCCGGTGAAATCACCAAATCTGCCATTGCAATCAATGCGGTGAGTTGTTTTAAATTGGTTTTCCCTGAAAGATCAACAGGTTGAAAGTTACATAAAGCAATAATTTGCGCCACCGTTTCCCTTTCCCGTTTTGCCGGGGAACCGCATAAAATGACATTAACATCTTGTTGGTGCGCAAGATCGGCAATCTGCGCATAGCGTTCAACCAGCCAATCCTTTTCGATTTTACTGGAGCAAGGTGAAATAATCAGATTTTTTCTTTTCGGATCAATATATTGTCTGACTGCGGCATAATCCTGCTCACTGATTGCCAACTGCCAATGCGGTGTTGTGACGGGCACGCCTAAATATTCGACAAACGCCATAAAGCCGTCCAACACATGCGGGCTCTGCGGATCACGGATTTTACGGTTGGTAAACAACCATTGCCCTTCGCGCGCCCGCTGTTTGCCGAAACCGATTTTATATTTCGCTTTAATGCCTAAAGAAATAACGGATGCGCGCAATGCAGTCTGCATATTCAACAGCGCATCAAATTGATGATTTTTAAGTTGTTTCCATAAATCCAATACGCCCTTCCAACCGCTTTTTTTATCGTAAGCAATCAATTCCACACCCTCGATTCCGGCTAATAATTGCGCTTCCGTTTTTCCCACGATCCAAGTGATTTTAGTTTGTTGCCAATAGCGGCGGATTTGTTGCACCGCCGCAAGGGCGTGGCAAACATCACCGATAGCAGACAGACGCAAAATACACAGTGCTTGCGGTGGTTGGGTAAAAAGCGGAGATTGATTAGACGACATAGGAAAATTCTCTTTCGGTTTTGGCATTGAAGATTATTTTAAAGTAGAATAAAAATATTCGCTACACACTGAGCACAGATAATCATATGCTTGAATTCCGGCAAAATAACCGATTTTTCCTGTTTGACTTTGATGAAAACAAAGCGGAGCAGGCACATTTTTTTGATGTCGCTTACTGGCAGCGACAAAACCGAATTTTAGGTTCCGCTCAGGGACGCGGCACCACGTGGTTTTTGCGCACCGATGATTTATTCGGCGTAAATAGCGCATTACGCCATTATTACCGCGGCGGTTTATGGGGCAAAATCAATCGGGATCGTTACCCTTTTACTTCCTTGCAAGATACCCGCAGTTTTGCCGAATTTCATTTATTAAACCGACTGCATCAAGCCGGTTTGCCGGTGCCGAAACCTATTGGTGCCAGCGTGGAAAAACTGGCGTTTAACAGCTATCGTGCCGATATTCTGACCGAGAAAATAGAAAATGCCCAAGATCTGACCGCACTTTTACAACAGACAACCTTATCTGAAGACGGCTGGCGACAAATAGGACAATTAATCCGCCGCTTGCATGATTTACAAATCTGCCATACGGATCTCAATGCACACAATATTTTAGTGCAACAAACGGATGACCAACAAAAATATTGGCTGTTGGATTTCGACAAGTGCGGTCAAAAATCGGGAAGTTTTTGGAAACAGGAAAACCTGAACAGATTACAACGTTCTTTTCTCAAAGAGGTTGGGCGGATGAATATCCGGTTTAATCCGCAAGATTGGCAGAATTTATCGGAAGGCTATGATCAAGGCGGAAATTAGGTTGGACAAATACGATAATATTTCATCATTCTCGTTTTGCCTACTCTTTGATTAAAATTAAGCGGAACTTAAAAAGTTTAATTATAAAAAATCATTCCAATCAACTTCATCAACCCTGTCTCCACCTTATTTCAATCCGTTTTATATGGTTAAAAATACATATTAATAATGTTTTTTTCATATAAAAAAACAATAACCTATTTATAAAATTTTGTGTTTTATTTAAATACAGGATATTATAAATATGAATTATGGTTTTACTAAAGGATAATTCGGATGAATACGAAGATTTTACCCAATAAAATAACGGGGATTTCCGCCACGTTATTAATTCCCTTATGGGCAAAAGCGGTAGAATACGGACGTTCCGATGCATTATTACAAGATATCGAAGCAGTACGGATGCTGCAAATGCTTGACTATGATTTTAATAAATTCTCCACCGCTCGTTTATCACAACCGGGCTGTTGCGGACGCTCATCAATTATTGATCATGAAACCCTTAAATTTATTAATAAACATCCCGATTGTGTCGTTGTGCATCTCGGCGCCGGCTTGGACGCACGTTTTGAACGCCTGCAAAAACCGAACGTAACTGCTTGGTATGATTTGGATTTACCCGATGTGATGTTTATACGCCGCCAATTATTACCGGAATCCGGCAATCATTATCTCTCCGATTCGTTATTTAACGACAGTTGGATGCGCACGGTCGCCGCATACAATAAACCGGTGTTAATTTTGCTGGAAGGCATTCTGATGTATTTTGATGAAAACGAAGTAAAAATGTTCTTTGCCAAAATAGCCGAATATTTGCCGCAAACAACTGTTATATTTGATATGCTGCCGCCGGTCGCCTTAAATAAAGCCAAACATCATGACGCGTTAAAAAATATAAATGACGAGGAACGCCCCGAATTTAAATGGACATTAGTCGATACGAAAATAATGGAGAGTTGGCAACAAAATTTGAAAATTGCAGATGAGTTTTATTTAAGCCAAGTTTGCGCCAAACGTTATCCTTGTTGGTTGCGGTTAATTTATAAAACCGCTTGGGGGCGGCGCTATTTTGATCCGAGAATCGTACGAATAAAATTAAATAACCATATTGAATAATAAATATAAAAGTGCGCTGTAAAAACACCTTATTTTTGCACCGCACTTTTATATCACACATTAATTATTTCGGATTATTTCCCACTCATCCTACTTTTGTTGCGGAAAAATTTTCCTTTGTCCGCTAATAACTTTTTTTCATATAAATAACATTTTATGCTCATTCCGCATAGATACGGATATTCCTTAGCCTATAT
>JBHBXR010000181.1:0-3825 GCA_041795785.1 Mesocricetibacter sp. | reverse complement strand
TAAAGGTGCTCGTGAGAAAATCCGTTTAGTTTCTACAGCAGAAACCGGTCACTTCTACACAACAACTAAAAATAAACGTAATATGCCTGAAAAAATGGAAATCAAAAAATTTGATCCTGTTGTGCGTAAACACGTTATTTACAAAGAAGCTAAAATCAAATAATTTGGCTTACCGCTTAAAAAACCCGAATTTATATTCGGGTTTTTTTGTAACCGAAAAAAATGGAAAAACATTATGCCTGAACTCCCCGAAGTCGAAACCGCGTTAAACGGCGTTAGTCCTTATCTGAAGAATTTTATTATTGAAAAAATCGTCGTGCGTAACAGTAAGTTGCGCTGGGAAGTCAGCCCTGAACTCACACAAATTTCTCAGCAAAAAGTGACCGCACTTTCACGTCGCGCCAAGTATCTGATCATTCATACCGAGCAAGGTTATATTATCGGGCATTTAGGAATGTCCGGTAGTGTGCGTATCGTGCCGCACGACAGCCCGATTGATAAACACGATCACTTTGATATTGTCATGAATAACGGCAGGTTGCTGCGTTATAACGATCCGCGTCGTTTTGGCGCTTGGTTGTGGACGACGAAGCTGGAGGATTTCCATTTATTTTTAAAACTCGGCCCCGAACCGCTATCCGATGAATTTAATGCGGATTACCTGTTTAAAAAATCGCGTAAGAAATCCACTGCGGTAAAAACCTTCATTATGGATAACGCCGTAGTCGTCGGCGTAGGCAATATTTACGCCAATGAAAGTCTCTATCTCTGCGGTATTCATCCGCTTAAAAGCGCGGCAAAATTAAGCAAAGCGCAATGTGTACAATTAGTGGAAGTGATCAAACGGGTTCTTGCCGAAGCTATTCAACAGGGTGGCACGACCTTAAAAGACTTCCTGCAACCCGATGGTCGCCCTGGTTACTTCGCACAGGAACTTTTGGTTTACGGTAACAAGAGAAAGCCTTGCCCGCAGTGTGGTACGAAAATCGAGAGTTTGGTAATCGGACAGCGCAATAGCTTTTATTGTCCGCAATGTCAGAAAAAATAAAGCATAAAAGAGTTGTATTGCCGTTATATGATGTCGGTGTTTATCCGGTGACGTGCCGACCAAAGTGCGGTCGATTTTCAGCTTGTTTTTATTTTTACCGTAACAGTATTGCTTTATCGCGTATTATTCTTCTTTCATTTGGGCGGCGGAGACGTGCGCCCCTTTTGCCATCATGCGCAGTTGTAACACAACCCGTTCTTTTAGCTGTTCACGTTCTTTCGCTGTCATATCCAACGCATTGGCGCCGGCGGTAAAAACAATAGTGACGATACCTTCCGCTTGCACATAAGCAATATATTTTGAATAGGAATTACTGTGCATCAGATATTCCGTCAATTCATCTACGAAATGTTTAATCTCCCGCATTGCCGCAGTACGAAACGCCTGTGACGTACCCGAGCTTTCGCGTAATAACAGACGAAATACATTGGGACTGTTATTGATAAATTCAAAAAACGTATCCACTGAAATCACAATCACGCTACCGCCTTTTTCAATGCGCTTGCGGGCTTGGCGCATGAGCTGACGTAGCGTCAAACCGGCTTCATCCACCATAGTTAAACCAAGTTCATCCATATCACGGAAGTGGCGGTAAAAAGAAGTCGGTGCAATCCCCGCTTCACGGGCGACTTCACGCAGGCTTAAATTGGAAAAACTTTTTTCTGCGGTCAGCTGATTAAACGCCGCATCAATTAATGCGCGTCGGGTTTTTTCTTTTTGAATTGCACGAACGCCGACCATATTATTTTCCCTTTAAAATGGATTTCACCGCATCGCCGACGGTTTTTGCGATTCTCTCATAACGGCTGCGTAACGGTGAGCCGGGACGGTAAACCAAAGTGATTACCCGAGCTGGCTCCGGCGAACAAGGAATATATTTTACGCCGTTGCGGTTGCCTTCATTCAGCACGGCAAGTTCCGGCATTAAGGTAATCCCCGCATTGGCGGCGACCATATTGCGTAACGTTTCCAAACTGGTCGCTTGGAAATGGGAGTTTTCTTTCGCGCCGGCGGTGAAACAATAACCTAACGCTTGATCACGCAAACAATGCCCGTCATCCAACATTAATACTTCGCAACCTTTGAGTTTTTCCATAGCGATTTGTCGTTCTTGCGCCCAAGGATGTTGTTCCGACACCGCCAGCAACATTGTTTCGTTAAAAACCGGCACTTCAATAAATGCTTCGGTTTCACGCACGGAGGCGACAATGGCACAATCTAAACGACCGCTTTCCAGTTGATCCAATAACTGAGACGTTTGCGCTTCGTATAAAAACAGCTCCAACTCAGGGAAAGTTTCTTTTAATGTCGGCATAATATAAGGTAGCAGGTAGGGACCGACCGTCGGAATCACACCGATATGCAACGGACCGGTCATTTCTTTCCCTTGATTACTTGCCATTTCTTTCAATAACTTAACTTCGCGCAACACTTTTTTAGCCTGTTCGACCAAAAGAAGTCCCGATTGGGTAAATAACACTTTGCGACTGGTGCGTTCCAATAATGTAATGCCCAATTCGTCTTCCAGCTTGCGGATTTGACCGCTTAATGTCGGTTGGCTGACATGGCAGGCATCGGCGGCGCGGCGAAAGTGTTTATATTCGGCAAGAGCGGCCAAGTATTCTAAATCACGGATATTCATAAAACCTCGTCATTGAAAGAAACGATTAAAAGAATAGAATTAATTGATTGTAACTATAACATAAAATTGGTTATAATCCACGTCGAAAAAATAAACAGTTAAACTACATTGGAGAAAATTATGAGTACAAATATGGAAGGAAAAAAAGTCCCTCAAGTAACATTTCACACCCGCCAAGGCGATGCTTGGGTTGATGTGACTTCGGCAGAATTATTCGATAACAAAACCGTTGTAGTGTTCTCTTTACCGGGCGCATTTACACCGACTTGTTCATCCACCCATTTACCGCGTTACAATGAATTAGCTTGCGAATTCAAAGCATTAGGCGTTGACGACATCATCTGTATGTCCGTAAACGATACTTTCGTAATGAACGCATGGAAAGCGGATCAGGAAAGCGAAAACATCACGGTTATCCCGGATGGTAACGGCGAGTTCACCGAAGGTATGGGTATGTTGGTCGGCAAAGAAGACTTAGGTTTTGGCAAACGTTCTTGGCGTTATTCTATGTTGGTGAAAAACGGCGTAGTAGAAAAAATGTTTATCGAACCGCAAGAGCCGGGCGATCCGTTCAAAGTATCTGACGCAGACACAATGATCAAATACTTGAACCCGAACTGGACTGCAAAACCGTCCGTTTCCATCATCACTAAACCGGGCTGCCCGTTCTGTGCGAAAGCAAAAGGTTTACTGAAAGTGAAAGGTTATTCTTTCGAAGAAATCGTATTAGGTCGTGATGCAAGTACCATCTCCGTGCGTGCGATTACCGGTAAAACAAGCGTTCCGCAAGTGTTCATCGGTGGTCAATACATCGGCGGCAGCGAAGATTTAGAAGCGTATTTTGCTAAAAACTAATCGTTAAAACGCGTTAAAATTTAACCGCACTTTGATCTGCACCGCAAAGGTAAATACCAATATTTTGCGGTGCAGATTATTTTTGGGGCTGTCCTAGATAACTAACTTAAACCACCCTTAACTAATTGTTTCAACATTAAAATTTGAGATTTTAAGTTACTGTGATTAAAACGCCATTCGCATTCCTTCAAATACAATTCAAAATGGGCTTTAGGAATACCGTTAAACTTGCGTAAATGACGTTTAGCTTGGCTCCAAAAATTCTCAATTCCGTTAATAT
>JBHBXR010000180.1:0-6671 GCA_041795785.1 Mesocricetibacter sp. | reverse complement strand
TGTCCAAAATCGCACCGGGTATCGCTTGGGTGGCGGCGTTGCTGTCGGCGTTATTGTCTTTTGAACGTTTGTTTCGCGATGACTTTGTAGACGGTTCTTTGGAGCAGTTAATGCTGACTGCGCAGCCGTTGGCGTTAACCGCGTTGGCGAAAGTGATTGCCCATTGGCTATTGACCGGTCTGCCGTTGATTTTGTTATCGCCGATTGCGGCGTTGTTGCTGTCCTTAGAGGTGCGTATTTGGTGGGCGTTGGTGTTGACGTTGTTAATCGGTACGCCGATTTTAAGCTGCATCGGTGCCATCGGTGTGGCATTGACCGTCGGTTTGCGCAAAGGCGGCGTGTTGTTGAGTTTATTAGTGTTGCCGCTGTTTATACCGGTGTTGATTTTTTCAGCTTCCGTGTTGGATGCGGCAACGTTAAATCTGCCTTATAACGGGCAGTTGGCGATTTTAGGGGCGATTTTGGCCGCCTCGGCGACCTTGGCGCCTTTTGCTGTCGCCGCCTCGTTACGAATCAGTTTAGATCAATAATAAAAGGAAAAATTATGTGGAAGTGGTTACACCCTTACGCTAAATCGGAAACCCAATATCGTTTGTGCGGAAAGCTTATCCCGTTCTTTGCCGTGTTGACCGTGCTGTTACTCGGCACCGGTATCGTGTGGGGACTGGCGTTCGCACCGGCAGATTATCAACAGGGTAACAGTTTCAGAATTATCTATATTCATGTGCCGGCGTCCATTTGGGCGATGGGGCTGTACGGTTCGATGGCGGTGGCGGCGATCATCGGCTTGGTGTGGCAGATTAAACAGGCGCATCTTTCCGTGATGGCAATGGCGCCGATCGGAATGGTGTTCACGTTTCTGTCTTTATCTACCGGCGCAATCTGGGGCAAACCGATGTGGGGCACTTGGTGGGTGTGGGATGCGCGTTTAACCGCTTCTTTGATTCTATTTTTTCTGTATCTCGGCGTACTGGCGCTATATTCCGCTTTTCAGGATCGTTCGACGGGTATGAAAGCGGCGGCAATTTTGTGTATTGTCGGCGTGATTAATTTACCGATTATCCACTTCTCGGTGGAATGGTGGAATACCTTACATCAAGGCGCCAGTATCACTAAATTTGAGAAACCGTCCATTGCTACGCCGATGCTGATTCCGTTAATCCTGACGATTTTCGGTTTTATGATGTTGAGTATTTGGTTGACTTTGGTGCGTTATCGCGTCGCCTTATTAAAAGAAGATATGAAGCGTCCTTGGGTGAAAGAATTGGCGCAATAAGTGCGTCAATTCGTAAAGTGCGGTCGGATTTTTAACAGTTTTGGGGGAAAATATGTTTTTTGAATCTTGGAGTGATTTTTTCCATATGGGCGGTTACGGCTTTTATGTGTGGCTGGCTTACGGCATTTCTTTTGCGGCGATTTTAATTTTGGCGGTGCAAAGCTATAAAAGCAAAAACGCCGTATTACGCGAAGTGAAACGCGAACAACAACGGGAACAACGTTTACAGACAACCAAAACCGAGGGGACGCTATGAATCCGAGACGTAAATCCAGATTAACCATTGTTATTTTTGTTTTGTTGGGCATTTCGGTGGCTTCCGCCTTAGTGTTGTATGCGTTGCGTCAGAATATCGACCTGTTTTATACGCCGTCGGAAGTCATTTACGGAAAAAATAACGATCCGGACACCAAACCTGAAGTGGGGCAACGTATCCGTATCGGCGGTATGGTGGTGGAAGGAACGGTGGAGCGCGACAATAAAAGCCTGAAAGTGAAATTTGATTTGAATGACATCGGACCGTCGGTTACCGTTGAATATGAAGGTATCCTGCCGGACTTATTCCGTGAAGGGCAGGGCATTGTGGCGCAAGGCGTGTTAAAAGCGCCGACGGTTTTGGAAGCCAGCGAAGTGTTGGCGAAACACGATGAAAACTATGTGCCGCCGGAATTGGATGCGCAAATGCAGAAAGTCCATAAGCCGATGGGCGTTTCCGATTTGAAAGGCGAAAGCGAACGCGATCGTCAGGAAAAGGCAATACAAGAAGGTAACAAATGATTGCTGAACTCGGAAATTATGCGTTGGCATTAAGTTTGGCGGTGGCGGTGTTGTTATCCGTCTTACCGTTGTGGGGCGCGGAAAAGGGCAATGTACAGATGATGTCCTTAGCCCGTCCGATGACTTACGGCTTGTTTTTAAGCCTGACCGTTGCGTTTATCGCCTTATTTTATTTATTCGCGGTGAATGATTTCAGCGTGCAGTATGTAGTGAATAACTCCAACACCAAATTGCCGTTACATTATCGTTTATCCGCCGTTTGGGGTTCGCACGAAGGCTCGTTATTGTTATGGATTTGGTTGTTGACGCTATGGAGTGCGGCGGTCGCCTTATTCAGTAAACAGCTGCCGCAAGAAGCCGTCGCCCGCGTATTGGGCATTATGGGCATTGTAACCATCGGTTTCTTATTGTTCGTCTTATTTACTTCCAATCCCTTCGACCGCACTTTCCCTGATTTTCCGGTGGACGGTCGTGAGCTGAATCCGTTGTTGCAGGATGTCGGATTGATTTTTCATCCGCCGTTGCTGTATATGGGCTATGTGGGTTTCTCCGTTGCCTTTGCCTTTTCTATTGCTTCGTTGATGACGGGGCGTTTGGATACCGCTTGGGCGCGTTGGTCGCGTCCGTGGACGATGGCGGCTTGGGTGTTTTTAACCCTAGGAATCGTGTTGGGTTCTTGGTGGGCTTACTACGAATTGGGCTGGGGCGGTTGGTGGTTCTGGGATCCGGTGGAAAACGCCTCTTTAATGCCTTGGTTGGCGGGAACGGCGTTATTGCATTCCTTGGCGGTGACGGAAAAGCGCGGTTCTTTCAAAGCTTGGACGGTATTATTGGCGATTATGGCATTCTCGCTTTGTTTGCTCGGCACTTTTTTGGTGCGTTCGGGGATTTTGGTTTCCGTACACGCATTCGCCTCCGACCCGACCCGCGGCTTGTATATCCTCGCTTACTTAATTGTGGTTATCGGCGGTTCGTTGGCGCTTTATGCTTATAAAGGCAATCAAATCCGTTCTCGCGATAATGCCGAACGTTATTCCCGTGAAACGATGTTGTTGCTCAACAATATTTTATTAATGAGCGCGCTTGCGGTGGTGTTTCTCGGCACCTTGTTACCGTTAGTGCATAAACAAATCGGCTTGGGTACGATTTCCGTCGGTGCGCCGTTTTTTGATCAGATGTTCCTGATTATTATGACGCCTTTCGCCTTGTTATTAGGGATCGGGCCTTTAGTGAAATGGCGTCGTGATCAGTTTTCCGCCATCCGTAAACCGGTGATTGTCAGTGTGGTGATAATGTTGATTGCAGGCTTTGTCTTACCTTATGTATTGCAGGACAAACTCACGGTCAGCAGCGTGCTCGGCGTGATGATGGCGACGATTATCACGTTATTAAGTTTGTATGAATTACAACAACGTGCGACGCACCGCAGCGGTTTTTTCAACGGTTTAAGCAAATTATCCCGTTCCCACTGGGGAATGTTTTTGGCGCACCTTGGCGTAGCGATGACGGTGTGGGGCATTGCTTTCAGTCAGAATTACAGCGTAGAACGCGACGTGCGTATGAATGTGGGCGATTCGGTACAAATTGCGGGTTACGATTACACCTTCCGCGGCATTACGAATGCCGACGGTCCTAACTACGCAGGCGGCAAAGCGCAAGTGGATATTTCCAAAAACGGCAAATTGGAAACCACATTATTTGCGGAAAAACGTTTCTACACCGTGAGTAAGATGACGATGACCGAAGCCGCGATCGATTGGGGTTTCAGCCGCGATCTTTATGTGGCGTTAGGGGAAAGTTTGAACGACGGCTCTTGGGCGTTACGTTTGTATTATAAGCCGTTTATCCGCTGGATTTGGTTCGGCGGCGTATTTATGGCGCTGGGCGGATTGCTCTGTATGTTTGATCGCCGCTATCGTTTTTCCAAGGTGTTGAAAGAAGAGAAATAATAAGATGATGAACAAAAAACTCTACATTCCGTTAATTGTTTTTCTGGCGTTGACCGTTGCTTTTCTTGTGCAGTTACAACGCAACTCGCAAGGGGAAGATCCGAAAGCCTTGGAAAGCGCCTTAGTGGGCAAGCTCGTGCCGAGTAAAAAACTGTATGATTTATTTGAAAATAAAGAATACGGTGAGGAAATTTTCCGTCAAGGCAAACCGATTTTGCTGAATGTGTGGGCGACTTGGTGCCCGACTTGTTATGCGGAACATCAATATTTGAACGAATTGGCGCAGCAAGGCGTTACCATTATCGGGTTGGATTATAAAGATCAAAATGATAAAGCGATTAAATGGCTGAAAGATTTGAAAAACCCTTACCAAGTGGTGTTGAAAGACGAGAAAGGTTCCTTCGGTTTGGATCTGGGGGTTTACGGTGCGCCGGAAACCTTTATTGTGGACGGTAAAGGCATTATCCATTACCGTCACGCCGGTGATGTGAACGCTAACGTATGGAAAGAAAAGCTGTTACCGATTTATACCAAATTAGCGGAGCAAAAATGATGAAAAAAACGCTGTTTTTTTTGACCGCACTTTTCTGTTCTCTGCCTGCTTTGGCGGCGATTGATGCGTTAAATTTCAGCTCGGCAGAGCAGGAAAAAGAATATCATCAGCTCACGCAGGAGCTGCGCTGTCCGCAATGTCAGAATAACAACATCGCCGATTCCAATGCCACCATTGCGGTGGATATGCGCGCCAAAGTGTTCGAACTGTTGCAGGAGGGCAAATCCAAGCAGGATGTGGTGAACTATATGGTGGATCGCTACGGTAATTTCGTCACCTATGATCCGCCACTGACCGTTGCCACTTTAAGTTTATGGTTGGTGCCGTTATTTTTGGGTTTATTCGGCGCGTTTTTTGTGCTGCGCCGTAAACCTGTCGCACTAAAAACGAAGGAAAGCGCGGCGATGACGCAACAAAACGTCGTGCAGACGACGTTAACCGATGCGGAGCAGCAACGTTTGCAACAGC
This sequence comes from Mesocricetibacter sp., assembly GCA_041795785.1. Classification (GTDB taxonomy): domain Bacteria; phylum Pseudomonadota; class Gammaproteobacteria; order Enterobacterales; family Pasteurellaceae; genus CAJPST01. The sequence goes on along the minus strand of JBHBXR010000180.1, from coordinate 1,648 downwards.
TGTTAAAAGGGAAGGAAAGTAAATGAATTTTTGGCTGAGTGTTGGCTTATTAACGGCGATAGTCGCCTTGGTTTGTTTTTATCCGTTGTTGCGGAAACGTAACCCGGTTGACGACACCAAACGCGATGAATTAAATAAAGCCTTGTATTTCGACCGTTTACAAGAACTTGAGCGCGACGAGCAACAAGGTCTGTTGAGCAATGCGGAGCAGTTGAAAACCGAATTGCAGCAATCGTTACTGGAAGATATTCCGGAGCAGGCGACGGCGCAGGCGGAAGATAAACGTTCTTTCGGTAAGATTTGGTTTGCGTCGGGATTGCTCACCTTAGGCATTCTTTCTATGGCGGTTTATTTAAAAGTCGGTTCTTGGCATGGGGAAAATATGCTGGAAAAAACCTATGAAAAGCTACCGCACTTTTACGAACGCTTAAAAGAAGAGGAAAGTAAGCCGCTGAGCGAAACAGAAATGCAGCAGTTTGCTACGGCGTTGCGTCTGCAATTACAAAAAACGCCCGATGATGCCGCCACTTGGTGGTTGCTCGGACAAATCGGAATGGCATCGGATAAAGCACAGTTGGCGCACGACAGTTACGCCAGAGCCGTACAGTTAGCGCCCGATAACCACGAATATAAAATTGCGTATGCGCGCATTCTGATGTTCTCCGAGGATAACAGCGATAAAGTGAAAGGGCAGGAACTGTTAAAAGAAGTGTTGCGTAAAGATCATACCAATATGCAGGCGTTGAGTTTGTTGGCGTTCCGTTACTTTGAAACCGAAGAATACAAAATGGCGGCGGTGACTTGGGCGATGATGTTGAAGCTGATGCCGGAAGACGATCCGCGTCGCGATTTGATTGAAAAAAGCATCCGTTCCGCTCGTGACGCGCAAGCGGAGCAGGAAGAAGAAAAGCGTAAGCAGTTGGTGCCGGCGAAATAGAATAGAAAACACTTTATGAAGTTTACCTTATAGTGTTGCAGTGGGTTTGGCAATTTAAGATTTAAACTAATTATTTAAGGAAATTATATGAAGGTCTTTCATTACTTGAACAAAGTAGCATTAATGATGTTAATTGCGCTTCCTTGTTTGGCAAACGCAAATATTGATAATGCAAAAGTAGAAGCTGTAAAGGAGTTCTATTCATTTTATTTTGAAGGGGACGGAGACGGGGACGATTTGGATTTATTTCTCACTGATGATTTAATAAATGTCTTTAATGAGGAGGATGCCTGTGCTCAGGAAGAGCTTTGTGCTATTAATTATGATGTTTTTATACAAGGACAAGATCTTGATGCGAAAGAAATTAAGCGTTCACTAAAATATCAGATTCAACCAAACGGAACGGTGAAGGTAACGTTCACGAATTTTGGTACGCCGGTCACACTATATTATGTCGTATTATGCGAGAATGGTCGTTGTCTGATCGATGATATGCTCGGAGGAGCTCATAGCCCATTTAAAAGCGAAGTAAGAAAGGAATTAAAAGAAATAGAAATTGAACGGCGTAAATACTTAAAACCTCAATAGCCTGAAAGTAGAGCAAGCTTTTCGGTTATTTTGTAAAACAGAGGAAATTTGACCGCACTTTTTGTGATTTTCGGGATCCGGATCGCAAAAAGTGCGGTCGTTTTTTTCTTTATTTTGTAAAAC
>JBHBXR010000179.1:0-2933 GCA_041795785.1 Mesocricetibacter sp. | reverse complement strand
TGCGGTTCACGTTTGCCGAGCATATTTAAGTTCGGACCGTTTAACAGTAGGATTTTTTTCATCATATTTCCTTAAAGTAAGCTTTTAACCAATTCGGGCGGGCGGCAAAGTTTCGTGCCTTTTTTACTGCTGACAAACGGGCGGTTCAGCAGATTCGGATGTTGCGCGATCAAGGCGATAATCTCAGTGTCAGACGTTTCAGCGGTAATCTGCTGATAGGCTTCGGCATCGGTGCGGACGGATTCTCTCACCGCTAAACCGCTTTCGTGAATCAGTTTTGTAATCAACTCAACGCTTAACGGCTGCTTCAAGTATTCGACAATCGTCGGTTCGATCCCGGCTTCACGAATAATGGCTAAGGTTTCGCGGGATTTACTGCATTTGGGGTTATGGTAAATGGTTAACGACATCATGCACCTACTTCATTTCAGTAAAACAATGTTGTCATCATAATGATTTTTTCTGCAATTGCGAATAGCCATTGTAGAAATCGCGTGAGAGAAATTGGTAAATTTTTCGATTAATCAGACCGCTTGTCGAGCGTTATTTGTCGGTAAAATTGAAAAAATCGCGCAAATTCAAGTAAAATATGCCGTCTTTTTCTTAATTTGAGTGGCTGAATGACCTTAAAACATAAACGTCCGACACTTCAAGATATTGCGGATCATTTGGGAATCACCAAAATGACGATTAGCCGCTATTTGCGCAATCCCCACTCAGTTGCCTACGAAACCGGTCTGCGCATTGCCGAGGCAATCACGCAATTCGGCTATATTCCTAACCGTGCGCCGGATATTTTATCGAATGCCAAAAGCCGCGCGATCGGCGTGTTGGTGCCGTCTTTAACCAATCAAGTGTTTGCCGATGTGATTAAAGGGATTGAGTCGGTGACGGATAATGCCGGCTACCAAACTATGTTGGCGCATTACGGCTACAGTCAGGAGAAAGAAGAACAACGGATTGAATCATTGCTTTCTTACCATGTCGACGGGATTATTTTGTCGGAAAATCATCATTCCGAGCGTACGTTAAAAATGTTGGAGGTGGCGAATATTCCCGTGATTGAAATTATGGACAGCAGTGAAATCGGCATTCAACAAGCGGTCGGATTTGACAATATTTCGGCGGCGCAATCGATGGTAGAGACGATGATCAGCCGCGGACATCAACATATTGTGTATTTCACCGCACGGATGGATAAACGAACCAAATTAAAAATGCAGGGCTACGAACAAGCCATGCGTAAACACCGGCTTGAACCGCTCAGTTTGATTACCGATGAACCCTCTTCATTTACGCTTGGCGCACAACAATTACGGCAAGCCTTGGTACAATACCCGAATATTGACGGCATTTTTTGTACCAATGACGATTTGGCGATCGGGGCGTTATTCGAATGTCAGCGTTTGGGCATTCAGGTACCGAAAGCCATGGCGATTGCCGGTTTTCACGGGCATGACGTCGGGCAATCGTTGACACCACAATTAGCTACGGTGATTACACCGCGTATAGAAATCGGTCGGGTAGCGGCGCAAGAGCTGTTGGATCGCCTAAACGGTATACCGCAACAAAGCAGTATCATCAATTTAGGCTATCAAATTCATATCGGGGAAAGTATTTAAAGCAACGGTTTGAGCGCATCAATACAACGTTCTACGACGGTTTCAAACGGGGCGTCAATGTCGATAAAGATCACATCGCTTTCATCAGCTTGAGGCTCTTCCAACGTGGCAAACTGGCTTTTCAGCATATCCGCTTTCATGTAATGCCCTTTGCGTTGCTTCATGCGTTCTAAAACGAGTTCGAAAGATCCTTTCAAAAAAATAAATTTTACGTTTTGATTGTCTTGGCGGATTCGATCCCGATAGATTTTCTTTAACGCGGAGCAAACGATAATCCCCTTTTCACTTTTTTGTTCTAGGCTAAACGCCGCGTCATTAATTCTTTCCAACCACGGTGCGCGATCGTTATCGTCTAACGGGATCCCTTTTCCCATTTTGATAATGTTGGCGCGTGGGTGAAGATCATCGCCGTCAATCAATTTCATTCCCAAACGGTGGGCAACTTCGGTACCGATTGAGGTTTTGCCCGTGCTGGAAACGCCCATTAAAATAAATGCCTTACCCTCTGACATAATTATCCTCCACAACAAATTGTTACCGATAACAAAAGAGATGTTGTGAATTTAGCATATTTAGATATTTGTTTATACGAAATATGTTCAAAGTTTGAACTTGATCACAAATTTAAAATAAAATCAGGTGAAATGTTTACATTTTTAGTATGAAGGCATATGTTACCAGTAACAATTCGTGCCTTCAGGGGGAAATATGCTGATTTTTACAATGGTGATGGCAATTATTTTGCTACTCGTGATGATTATGAAGTTTAAAGTACATGCTTTCGTGGCGTTAATTATCGTAAGCTTGTTAACCGCATTGGTCACGGGGATTCCGGTGGATAAAATTTTACCGACATTGCTCAGCGGATTCGGCGGTACTTTAGCGTCCGTCGCATTGCTGGTCGGGTTGGGCGCAATGATCGGACGCTTACTGGAAATTACCGGCGGTGCCAAAGTATTGGCGGATACGCTGATTAATAAATTCGGTGAAAAACATGCGCCCTTTGCTTTAGGGATTGCCTCGCTGCTGTTCGGTTTCCCGATTTTCTTTGACGCCGGTTTAGTCGTTATGCTACCGATTATTTTCAGTGTGGCAAAACAATTCGGCGGCTCCGTATTACGTTATGCTTTTCCGTCCGCCGGGGCTTTTGCGGTCATGCATGCGTTTCTTCCGCCGCATCCCGGTCCTGTTGCGTCCGGTGATTTACTCGGCGTAAATATGGGCTTGTTGGTGATTGTCGGTTTGGTTTGTGCGATTCCGACGTGGTATATCGGCACTTATCTGTTCAGTATGTTTATCAGCAAACGAATT
>JBHBXR010000178.1:0-10788 GCA_041795785.1 Mesocricetibacter sp. | reverse complement strand
TTAATCCGAAGGGCTATTTAATGTGCGTTTTCGGTATAAAAAACTTTTTCAAAGTATATTGTATTTTTTCAAATTATCGTGTTAAATCTGCATCAATTATAAGGTTATTTGGAACTAAGAGAGATTTGATTTTTATATGTGTCAGTTGTTGGGAATGAATTGTAATACGCCGACGGATATCGTTTTTTCCTTTGAAGGTTTTCGTCGTCGGGCAGGATTGACGGATTGCCATTCGGACGGTTTCGGTATCGCTTTTTTTGAAGGTAAAGGCGTGCGCGTGTTTCGTGACGATAAACCCGGCTGCTCTTCCATTATTGCTGATGCGGTTAAGCAATATCATATTAAATCCTTAAACGTTATTGCTCATATTCGCAAAGCGACACAAGGTGATGTAAACATTGAAAATACCCATCCTTTCATCCGTGAAATTTGGGGGGAGAATTGGGTGTTCGCGCATAACGGTAATCTGACGGAATTGCCGGATATGAGTGAGAGTTTTTGTCAGCCGATCGGATCCACGGATTCTGAAACGGCATTTTGTTATATTGCGGAGCAACTGAAAAACCGTTATCGCAAAAAGCCTTCGGAAGATGAAATTTTTGAAACGATCAGAGAAATTACGCTTGAATTATCGCAGCACGGTACGTTTAATTTTATGCTCTCCAACGGTGAATGGTTGATTGCCCATTGTTCGACGAATTTGCATTATGTGATGCGTCAGGCGCCTTTCGGTAAAGCGCAACGTATTGATGATGACGGAGTGATTGATTTTAGTAATTATGCCAAAGAAGGCGATAAAGTGACGATCATTTCCACTTTCCCGCTGACTAAAAACGAAGTCTGGACCAAAATGGAACACGGCGGTTTTGTTTTCTTTAAAGACGGCGACAAAATTCGCGAAATTATCGGTACACCGAAAGAAATTGCCGATGACGGTACTCTCGGGGTGAGAAAAGTCGCTTAAAAGCGAATAAATTCGTCCAACCAAATTAAAAAACAGCTTATAGTCTCGTCTATAGGCTGTTTTTTTATCATTAAACATTTGCTGCGTAATAAATAAACAGTAAATGAAGATGTTGCAGTATGTTTTTCTCTTTTTCTAATTAAACGATTTATTTGATTGATAAATAAAGAATATTTTCATCTTTATAAAATAAATGAAGCGGTTTCTCCATATTATTATTCATTCGACCACAAATTTATCCACACAAACTTTGGATAAGTTTTCCGAAGGCTCAAACGGTGTTTCGTGCCGACGTGTTTTTTGTTTTACTGTTTTGTTTTAAATCAAAATTTGTTGAGAAAAAAATCACTCATTGATGTCAAGCGTCTTTCCGTTTAAAAAATAATTAAACGGATTTTTGCCTCATTTAACTGATTGATTATGCCAAGGTCAGCTTGCGATAAATTTTTTTATTTTGCTTTTATCTTCGGTTTATACACAGATTTATCCACAAAATAAAATAAGGCTGAAATCGACCGCACTTTTATGGTGGTTATCGGTTGTAAAAAACAGCGGATTGTGGAACAATTCAACGTTATCAATGAATTTAAATTAAGGTGAGCGATAGTGATCGATTTCGATGGCTACCGTCCGAATGTAGGTATTGTCATTTGCAACCGCAAAGGGCAAGTGCTGTGGGCAAAAAGGTACGGACAAAATTCCTGGCAGTTTCCGCAGGGGGGAATCAATGACGACGAAACCCCTGAACAGGCGATGTATCGGGAATTATATGAAGAAGTGGGTCTAAGCAAGAAAGACGTGAAAATTTTGTATGTGTCAAAGTATTGGCTGCGTTACAAATTACCTAAGCGTCTATTGCGCCACGACAGCAAACCGATGTGTATCGGGCAGAAACAGCGTTGGTTTTTATTGCAACTGGTATCCGAAGATAAAAGCGTCAATATGAACAGTACCAAGTCGCCCGAGTTTGACGGTTGGCGTTGGGTCAGTTTTTGGTATCCCGTTCGTCAGGTGGTTTCTTTTAAACGCGATGTGTATCGTAAAGCGATGAAAGAATTTGCAGCGGTGTTATTTGATTTAACTAAAAATCAGACCGCACTTTGCGAACCTGAGACGGAAAAAATTGCCGTTCCTTATAAAAAATCCACACACCATCATAAAAACCATGATAAAAAGCGCCATCCTTTTAAAACAAGGTATTAAGAATGTTTAGTTTTTTCATTATTTGTTTGCTGGTGGGAACCGTTGTCGGCTTTTTAGCCGGGTTATTCGGTATCGGCGGCGGATTAATTATAGTACCCGTTTTAGTGTATCTGCTCCCAATGGTTGGTGTGCCGGAACCGATGTTAATGTCCGCTGCATTGGGTACGTCTTTCGCCACGATCGTGGTAACCGGATTTTCATCGGCGCAACGTCATCATAAGTTAGGTAACATTGTCTGGCCGGCGGTTAAAATTTTAGCGCCGACGATTATGGTAGTAACCTTTATTTCAGGTTTATTTATCGGTAAGTTACCGAAAGAATATTCCAGCAAAGTCTTTGCCTGTTTGGTGGTATATTTAGCAGTCAAAATGGTGATGTCCATTAAACCGAAAGCCGTACAAAAAACACTGACTACAACGGCGACATTAATCGGCGGCACCTTGATCGGCATTGCTTCCAGCGCGGCGGGTATCGGCGGCGGCGGTTTTATCGTGCCGTTTTTGAATTCGCGCGGTATCGAGATGAAACAAGCCATCGGTTCTTCCGCATTCTGCGGAATGTTACTGGGTTTATCAGGTATGTTCAGTTTTATTGTCGGCGGTTGGAATGCCATAGGTATGCCAGAATGGTCGCTCGGCTATGTATATCTGCCCGCGGTATTAGGCATTACGCTGACTTCTTTTTTCACTTCCAAACTCGGCGCCACCACAACAAGCAAGCTACCGGTGCCGACGCTTAAACGTTACTTTGCCCTTTTATTAATCGTGATTGCGGTTAATATGTTTATCAGTTAGTTTTTAAGGAAAGCCATGAACGAGCAATATTTGCAATTCCCTCAAATTGATCCTGTTCTTATTAAACTCGGCCCGATCAGCCTGCATTGGTACGGCATGATGTATTTATTCGGGTTTGTTTTCGCCTATTGGTTGGGAACCCGCCGTGCCAAACAATCCAACGGATTATGGACGGTGGAACAAGTGGATCAGCTGTTATTTAATTGCTTTGCCGGGATCATTTTAGGCGGACGTATCGGCGATGTGTTTTTCTATAATTTAGATTATTTTTTAACTGATCCGCTTTATTTATTCCGTATTTGGGAAGGCGGAATGTCATTCCACGGCGGCTTAATCGGCGTGATTGTGGCAATGATTTGGACATCCCGCCGTCAACAACGCAATTTCTGGCAAACCGCCGATTTTTTTGCGCCGTTGATTCCGTTCGGATTGGGTATGGGACGCATCGGTAATTTCATTAATGCGGAGCTTTGGGGGCGTGTGACCGATGTGCCTTGGGCAATGGTGTTTCCGACTGATCCGCTGCGACTGCCGCGCCATCCTTCGCAGTTATACGAAGCCCTGTTGGAAGGTTTGGTGCTGTTTATTATTTTGAATCTGTTTATTAAAAAAGTGCGACCGATGGGATCGGTTTCCGGTTTGTTTTTAATTGGTTACGGCGTTTTCCGCTTCTTAGTGGAATATGTGCGCGAACCGGATGCCAATGTCAATACTGCGGCGGATTTGTTAACTCGCGGTCAATGGTTGTGCGTACCGATGATTATCGGCGGTGCGGCGATTATGTTTTGGGCTTACCGCCGTCAAGCCCGGACGGCAGAAAGTGCGGTCAAAAAAGGATAAGTTTTTTATGCGTCAATATTTAGATCTCTGTCAACGGATTATCGATCAAGGCACTTGGGTGGCGAATGAGCGCACCGGTAAACGTTGTTTAACCTTGATTAACGCCGATCTCAGCTATGATGTCGCCAACAATCAATTCCCGTTGATCACCACCCGAAAAAGCTATTGGAAAGCGGCGATTGCGGAATTTTTAGGCTACATCCGCGGTTATGACAATGCCGCCGATTTTCGTAAACTGGGGACGAAAACTTGGGATGCCAATGCCAATGAAAATGAAGCTTGGCTGCATAATCCGCACCGCAAAGGCACGGACGATATGGGGCGGGTTTACGGTGTGCAAGGGCGTGCGTGGCGTAAGCCGAACGGTGAAACCGTCGATCAGCTGCGCAAAATTGTTAATAACTTAACTCGTGGTATTGATGATCGCGGTGAAATTATGACCTTTTATAACCCGGGTGAAATCGATCTCGGCTGTTTACGCCCTTGTATGCACACCCACACTTTTTCATTACTCGGCGATACGCTTTATTTGACCAGCTATCAACGCTCTTGCGACGTGCCTTTGGGGCTAAATTTCAATCAGATTCAGGTATTTACTTTCCTTGCTTTAATGGCGCAAATCACCGGTAAAAAAGCGGGACAGGCGTATCATAAAATCATCAATGCGCACATTTATGAAGATCAGCTGGAATTAATGCGTGACGTTCAGTTGAAACGCGAACCCTTGCCGTTGCCGCAACTGGAAATCAATCCGGACATCAAAACCCTTGAAGATCTTGAAACTTGGGTGACTATGGATGATTTCAAGGTTATCGGTTATCAATGTCACGACCCGATTAAATATCCGTTCTCCGTTTAGGCGGTAAAAGTGCGGTCGGTTTTTGACGAGAATTTTGATCGGCTGATGATGCGTCATGCCTTATCTTTAGCCGATAAAGCGGAGCAAATCGGTGAAATTCCGGTCGGTGCGGTGTTGGTTGACGAACAAGGTGAGATCATCGGTGAAGGCTGGAACCTGTCTATTGTAAATTCCGATCCTACCGCTCATGCGGAAATCGTCGCTTTGCGCCATGCCGCACAGAAAGTGCGCAATTATCGTCTGCTCAACACCACGCTCTATGTCACTCTTGAGCCTTGCACTATGTGCGCGGGCGCCATTTTACACAGTCGTATCAAACGTTTGGTATTCGGCGCATCGGATTACAAAACCGGCGCAGTCGGTTCTCGCTTTCATTTCTTTGACGATTATAAAATGAATCACAGCGTCGCCATTACAGGAGGCGTATTGCAGGAAGAATGCAGCCAAAAATTGAGCGCTTTTTTTCAAAAACGACGGGAACAAAAGAGGCTGGAGAAAGAAACGACGATTGAAGACGAGTAAAAGTGCGGTCGGTTTTTGCGATGTTTTATGCAACGGTTGGCATATAGAACAAAAAACCGATTTTGTTCCATATGCCTATTAGTGCGACTATTGAGCGGGCGTTTGAGCCATTAACGCTTGTAATGCCTGATATAGCGTTTGTGCTTGTTCGCCGCTTAAGATATTTTGATTTTCGTCGCGGATTACTACCGCACTTTGTTTGCCGTTAGCGGTTAATTGCATATGATATTCGCCGTTTTCCAAGTCAGGGCGCGTTACCCCCAAACGTAACCATTGCTTTTCATCCGTCGCTTTGTATTTCAGTTCACGGTATCCGCGACCGGGATGTTCTTCTTTAATCTCAAATCCTAAGTCAGGTAAAGCCTCAGCCAACTTTTGCCAAGATTGTGTGAAGGGTGCGTTTAGATTTAAAACGCTGTTCCCGCCGGCATCCGTTGTAACGGTGGATTGAATCGCCACAGTGGCAGGCTCGAGATCCAATTGTTGTCGCTGGGTTTGATAAGCGCTGTTTAGCTCTCCAATCCATTGATTTAAACGATCGGATGTATAACGTTGTTTCTCATTTACCGTCGGTGTGAAAATAATATCGTTACGTTTCATCTGTAATACGGATACGGTCAGCGCATTTGCTTTCTTGTTTCCAAGTTCGCTGATTTGGTAACGGATTTGAACTTTACCTACGTCATCGCTACGTCCGGTTTCCGTCCAATCGGTATGAATGACATTATCTTCAACGCTATATTTAATGCCTTTTTCGGTGAGTAAGCGTTGAACCTGCTGCAAGTTGTACACCGCTTTTTTTTCTGTCGGATAGACGATGGAAGAACGTTCGCCGTCAAACTGCGCCACAGAGCTGCCGATAATTGCCATCGGTGCGGAAGGCGGACGAATATCCACCGTAGTATTTTTAGCGATATTGGAACTCGGTAATTGATAAGCCGGATCAGGTGTCGGCAGGGTTAATCCGCCGCTTTGCAACGTTACTAAAGACGGTGTTTTCGTATTTTTGGTATAAGTGTCGTCTGCCGCCTGTTTATCCGTATTGTCGCTGGAACAGGCGGTTAACATTGCCAGTAGGGTTAAAGGGAAACACCATTTTTTCATAACTTGTCCTTAATCATTGAAAAACTATCGTAAAATTGACCGCACTTTTTTCTAAAGTTACCGCCTTTCGACCATTAAAAGCCAAAAAAGTTTACATTAGTTGTACGGATTCGGCGTGAGTTTGAAATTGGCGGGAAGAATGATAGTGACGAACGATAAAAAACCGCACTTTGGTAATCCCAAACAAAACGGGCAATCCTTACCAAAAGTGCGGTCGGTTTTTCGGTTATTTTAAATTATGACAGAAACTTGGCTTTCAGTTCTTTGGCAACTGCCAGTTGTTTTTCCGTCGCGGCGGCGGTCATCGGTTCACGGCAATAACCCGCATCCACGCCGTCCAGTTTAAGTAACTCTTTGATGGTGAGATATAAACCGTTCGCCAAAATACCTTCGATTAAATCATTGGTCACATGTTGGATTTCAAGCGCTTCTTTCAGTTTACCCGCTTGCGTTAACTCAAAAATCTGACGGGCGCGTGCGCCGTTTACGTTGAAGGTACTGCCGATGGCGCCGTCCACGCCCAACGCCGCCGCAGGCAGCATCATTTCGTCAAAACCCGCCCAAATTAAGTGATTCGGATAGGCTTTTCTTAAACGCTCCAATAAATAGAAATCGCCAGCAGTGAATTTCACGCCGAGCACTTTCGGGTTTTTATATAATTCGCCGAACTGCTCAACGCCCATATTCACGCCGGTAAGGAACGGAATGGAATAGACGATCATATTATTGCCGGTTTCCGCAATAATGGTTTCGTAGTAGTGTTTGATTTCCGGGAAGCTGAATTTGTAATAGAAAGGGGTCACCGCAGAAAGGCTGTCGTAGCCTAATTCCGTAGCATATTTGCCTAATTCCACCGCTTCGTGCAGATTCACACTGCCTACTTGAGCGATTAACGCCACTTGATCTTTGGCTTCATCTTTGGCGATACGGAAAATTTCTTTTTTCTCCGCAGTGGAAAGCATGAAGTTTTCACCGGTGCTGCCGCCTACATATAAGCCGTTGACTTTCATTTTGTCGATATTGTAACGGATGATTTGGCGCAAGCCTTTTTCATTGACCGAACCGTCTCTGTTAAAAGACACCAATAACGCACTAAAAATACCTTTTAAATTTTTCATTTTTTCTCCTGATTATTTAATTAATTAAAAATTATTTAATTCGTTGTTCCAAAATCACATTGAGTGTTTTTTGTTTGGTTTTGGCGGCTTTTTCTTCTTCCGATTGCACAATTAAGGCATAAATCAGATCAAGCACAAATAACTGGGCGATTTTCGTTCCGATAGAATCGCCTTGCATTTGTCCCTGACGGTTACCGTTAATTAAAACCAAATCCGCCACTTTGGTAATCGGCGAGCGCAGATTGTGAGTTAAGGCAATCGTCATGGCGCCGGCTTTTTGTGCAATACTTAACGCATGGATAGTTTCCTGCGAGTAACCCGAATGGCTGATCCCCAAAACCACATCACCCTTGCGCATTAATGATGCCTGCATATACATAAAGTGATTGTTCATGGCGGCATCTACCTGCAAACCGATACGCATAAATTTGTTTTTGGCGTCTTCTGCCGTAATGCCTGATGAACCTACGCCGAACAGAAAAATCCGTTTTGCTTGTTTGAACGCAGTGACGACTTTATTTAATTCGTCAAAATTCAGCAGGTTCATGGTTTCCGTAATGACATTGTGAATAGCGGTTTGCAATTTCAAGCCGATATTTTGAGCGCTGTCGTCAGGAGAAATATCCGTATCCAACAATGCCGTATCGTCTTTGTCTTGCGTTGCCAGCTCAATGGCGAGATCCAATTTAAAATCGGTAAATCCTTTAAAACCCAAAGTGCGACAAAAACGGATAAAAGTCGCTTCGCCCACATCAAGATCCAAGGCGATAGCGGATAAAGAAGATTGATTGAGCAAATGGGGATTTGCCAGCAGTGTTTTGGCAATTCTTTTTTCCGTTTTGGTCAAGCTGTCGTACATCGATCCGATGGTGTCTAAAATTTTCCCGTTGGCGGACATAGTAATACCTCAATGATTAGATTAATTCGTGCGGAATTTTCACGACCAGTTTTTTCAAATTCACGCTTTGGTTATCCGCATTACAACCCGGTTTATGCGGTTCATAAGGGAAAAATACCACAAACATTTTCGGATGCAATAACAGCGTATTTTTATTTTCGATTTCCGGCGTCAGGCGATAATCGTCTTCTTCATTGTAGTCGGTGTAAAGCGAAAGCGTCGGGTAGCTAACGCCGTATTCGATACTTTCTTTACCGGAAATCAACACCTGCACATCAATATAACGATGGTGTAATTCCGCTTGTTTGCTTTCTGCCGGCGCAGTATCAAACGACATCACGTTCATATAGATTTGTTCGCTAATCTCATGACGACCGTTTTCCAACACGGCTAAATTTAAGGTATTGAGATAATCGCAAACCTCTGCAATCACTTTCGGCAACCCCTGTCTAAAATCCTCTCTGGTTAAATCGCCAACAAACATTTTCACTCCTTATAAACTTAATCCGTTATTTAAACAATCTTGCACCCAACAAGCCGCACCGATTAAACCGGCATCTTGACCGGACTGCGCCGCTTCCGTCGGGCAATGATAAAAAGACGGCATTGCCGTTAAATATTCCTGCACCAACGGCAGATAACCCTGCGCCAAGCCGACGCTACCGCCGAGCACGACTTTCTGTATATCCAAACCGATCCGCATATCGGCAATCAAATTGGCAATCGCCTGTGCCGAACGACGTACAAGTGCGGTCGCTTTTTGATCCGTTTTTCTAAACAACTCAAATACTTCTTTCGGTGAGCAAGGCGGTTCCCATCGGCTTGATTCCGCTTCAATGGCACGTCCCGCCGCCACGGCTTCCACACAACCGCGACGTCCGCAGCCGCATACGGGGCCATGCAAATCCACCACCGTATGTCCGATATGTCCCGCCACGCCGTTCGGTTGGGTCAGCAGTTTTCCGTCTAAAATAATGCCGCCGCCCACACCGGTGGAAACCGTAATAAACACGAAATTTTGTACCGCACTTTTGTCTTGATATTGATATTCCGCATATGCCGCCGCCTGTACGTCATTAAGCAAGCCGACGGGTTTATCCGTGTGACGGGCAATACTTGCTTTTAACGGAAACTCCGCTAAACCGCCGAGGTTTTTCGGGTTCAGCGCAGTCAAAATTCCGTTATTAATTATCCCAGTGGAAGCCACCGCAACATAATCAAACTGACCGTCATAAGATTGTACGATTTGCGCTAAAATCCGATGCATGCCGTTGGCGGAATCGTCTTGCGGCGTCGTTAATTGCTGCCGTCGGCTGACAACGCCGTCTTCCACAATCGCCGACGCAATTTTGGTACCGCCGATATCCAATGCTAAACAACGCATAATTTCGTCCTTTTATTGTTTTTTCGCTGATTTAATGGCGTCCGCAAACCAACTCACAATATGTTCCAAGCGGGTTAAAGCGGAACCGACCGTAACCGAATCCGCGCCTATTTCAATGGCGGTTTTGGCTAATTCCGGCGTATTGTAACGACCTTCCGCCATCACATAACAGCCTGCCGCTTTCAAGTCTTTGACCAATTGATAATCGGGTTCCGTCGGCACCGGACCGCCGGTATAGCCCGACATAGTGCTGCCGATAATGTCCGCCCCCAGTTTTTGGCAATACAATCCTTCCGCCAAATTGGAACAATCCGCCATGGAGAGACAGCCCAATTCTCTGATTTTTTTGACCGCACTTTCAATATCTACCGGACGAACACGATCGGTACCGTCGATAGCGATAATATCCGCGCCTGCCGCCGCCAGATCTTCAATGTCCTGCAAAAACGGGGTAATCCGTACCGGACTGTCGGGCAAATCCCGCTTCACAATGCCGATAATCGGAATATTGACTAACGGACGGGTTGCTTTCAGATTATCCACACCTTCGATGCGTAATCCCGCAGCACCACCGGCAACAGAAGCCTGTGCCATCGCAGCGACAATCTCCGGTTTATCCATCGGACCGTCATCTACCGGCTGACAAGATGCAATGAGTCCGTTTTTAATGGCAGCTAAAACCTCTTGATGTGATAATTTTGACATACTTACTCCAAAACAAATATAGAAAAATAAATATTTACTTCATTTTGTATAGAATAATCCTTGCGAAAAAAAAGACAAGTATTAATTTAATTAATTGTTATATTTATAACTATTTGATTTTAAATTAAATTTAAATGGTGTTATTTGTTGAATTTATTTAATATACTGATTTTAAAAGGAATTTTTTATAATTTGATTTTTGTGATCAAGTTCGCAGAAATGAAAAATGATGAGAGTCGCAGACGGAACGGCTTTATTTCCGCTGCGTTGTCTCTTGTTCGGCGGAGAAGCGGCTGCAACGGCAAAAAACCTTTCACTTGCCAGATGCGAAAAGTTCACTATAATTTTCATTAACAATCACTTGCCAAATTTGTGACTTATCTCGCATTTTTGAAAT
>JBHBXR010000177.1:0-8239 GCA_041795785.1 Mesocricetibacter sp. | reverse complement strand
GATCCTTACAATATATTGATTGGAATGACTTTAGCACGGTTCGACGATTTTCGACAAGTCGGCGGAAGTCGGAAATATTTTGGCTGATTTAATGCGGCGACGACTGCCAACAGAAGTTGTCGTAAGCGAAAACGCGGCAAAAACCGACCGCACTTTTGTTATTTAACTTTTTTATAACATATTCCGATAAATTATTTATCAAATTTATTTTTTCCCTTACAATGACCCCACTTTTTTACTTTAGAAGGAAATTTTATGTTTAAGAAAATTGCATTTTTAGCCGCGTCAATTTTTACCGTTGCCACCGCGACACAAGCCGTTGCGGCGGATAGTTTGTTGGATCGTATCAACAATAAAGGCACAATCACCGTAGGAACGGAAGGAACTTACGCGCCGTTCACTTATCATGATGCGAGCGGTAAATTGACCGGTTATGACGTGGAGGTAACCCGTGCGATTGCCGAAAAATTAGGCGTTAAAGTAGAGTTTAAAGAAACCCAGTGGGATGCAATGCTGGCAGGGTTAAAAGCGGGGCGTTTTGATTTGGTGGCAAATCAGGTCGGTTTAACCACGCCGGAACGTCAGGCGACCTTTGATAAAACCGAGCCTTACAGCTGGTCGGGTGCGATGATGTTGGTACGTGCGGATAACGACAGCATTAAAACCCTTGCGGATGTAAAAGGACGTAAAGCCGCACAAACTTTAAGCAGTAACTACGGTGAAATGGCGACTAAGTTACAGGCGGAAATTGTGCCGATTGACGGTATGGCGCAAGGTTTGCTGTTAATTCAACAAAAACGTGCGGAGCTGACCTTCAATGACAGTTTGGCGTTATTGGATTATCTGAAAAAGAATCCGAATTCAGGGCTGAAAACCGCTTGGGAAGCGCCTGCCGAAGAAAAAGTCGGAGCAGGTTTGGTGGCGAATAAAGGCAATGACGAAGCGTTGGCGAAAATCAGTGCGGTAATCGTTGAGTTGCGTGAAGACGGCACCTTGAAAAAATTAGGCGAACAGTTCTTCGGTAAAGATATCAGTGTTAAATAATCTTCTATTGTCTATTCCGTTTATGACCGAAGCCCGCGTGGAGTTGGTCATAAACGCATTTTGGCCTATGGTAAAAGCGGCGGTATTGGTTTCAATACCGCTTGCCGTTGCCTCTTTTATTATCGGTATGGTGATTGCCGTTGCGGTGGCGTTGGTGCGGGTGACACCGGTTGAGGGGATAATTCATCGTATTTTTCTGCATATCGTTAAAATCTATATTTCCATTATTCGCGGCACACCGTTATTGGTGCAAATTTCCGTGGTGTTCTACGGTTTGCCGGCGATCGGAATATTTATCGATCCGATTCCGGCGGCGATTATCGGCTTTTCGTTAAATATCGGTGCTTACGCCTCCGAAACCGTGCGGGCGGCGATTTCTTCCGTACCGAAAGGGCAGTGGGAAGCGGGTTATACTATCGGTATGACCTATATGCAGACATTCCGCCGCATTATTGCTCCGCAAGCTTTCCGTGTTGCGGTTCCGCCGTTGAGTAACACCTTTATCAGTTTGTTTAAAGATACTTCTTTGGCGTCCGTTGTGACGGTGACGGAAATGTTTCGCGTGGCGCAACAAATGGCGAATATGTCCTATGACTTTCTGCCGATTTATATTGAGGCGGGGCTGATTTATTGGTGTTTCTGCTGGGTGTTGTTCTTTGTTCAGGCGCGGGTTGAAAAACGCCTTGAACGTTATGTGGCGAAATAGGTGAACGCGATGATAAAAATCAGAAATATTCATAAAGCATTCGGTGATAACCATATTTTACGCGGTATTGATTTGGATATAACAAAGGGGGAAGTGGTTGTTATTTTAGGTCCGTCCGGATCGGGAAAAACCACTTTTCTGCGTTGTTTAAATGCGTTGGAACTGCCCGAACAAGGAACCGTTGAATTTGATAATCAGCATCCGTTACAAATTGATTTTGCCCATAAATCGGCGAAAAAAGATATTTTGGCGTTACGCCGTAAATCGGGTATGGTGTTTCAGCAATATAATCTGTTTCCGCATAAAACGGCATTGGAAAATGTAATGGAAGGACCTGTTTATGTGCAAGGCAAACACCCTCAACAAGCGCGTGAGGAAGCCTTAAAACTGTTGGCGAAGGTCGGTTTGGAGAACAAAGCGGATCTTTATCCTTTTCAGTTGTCAGGCGGTCAGCAGCAACGTGTGGGAATTGCCCGCGCATTAGCGATCCAGCCTGAATTGATGCTGTTTGACGAGCCGACTTCCGCGCTCGATCCCGAATTAGTACAGGATGTATTGGATACCATGAAAGAATTGGCGGCGGAAGGCTGGACCATGGTGGTGGTAACGCATGAAATTAAATTTGCACTGGATGTGGCGGATTTGGTGATTGTGATGGATCACGGCGTTATTGTGGAACAGGGTTCGCCGCAACAATTATTCGACAATCCGCAACACGAACGAACCAAGGCTTTTTTACAGCGTTTGCGTTCACACTGACTGATTAATCGACATAAAAAGGGGCTTAACGCCCCTTAATTATTGCTAGTGCTTTTGAATATCGTAAACATCAATTTCGGATTTACGTAAACCGTTGGTATCTACTTGTCCGCTAATCGTGATTTTGTCTTTCGGGCCGACATTTTGTCCTCTCCAAGCTTGATCTTCTACATCAAGCTTAATTTCGCCGGTGTTATCTCTAAAGATAAACTCATCGTCATCGTTACCGATGCGGCTGACGATATAACCCGTTAATGTCACCGGGGTATCGTCTCGGGCTTTAAGTGCCTGCTGCACGGTAGTGACTGCACTTTGTTGTCCGTCAACAAAGCCGCCGCTACGCGGATGTCTGTTATTATCGGAATCAGCAAATGACGCTCCGGAAATTGCCAGTAAGGTGGTTAGTACAAGTAGTTTTTTCATCATGTTCTCCTAAGTAAAAAATAATTAATAACTGTTGTTTGTCTATGGCGCATATTAAAACAAACAAATCTTAAGAGATTCTTAAGAAGATGTACAACAGTAAAAAATAATTTTAGATTTATGCGGATTAATAAATCTTGATAAAAATCGACCGCACTTTTATCACGACAGAATTAACCAAGTGTTATTCGCTTCCCGAAACGGATTCTTGCCATTCCTTTCGTTGTCGCCAGTAAGTGGCGAATCGCGGTTTTCCGCTGTTGGTTAAACCACGGTATTTATAACTGATGATCGAACCGATAGGCGGCGGGTTGTTGCGTTCCGCCAGACTGAAGCCCGAACCGATTTTAAATTGCCCGCGGTGATTTTCACAAGTAAGCGAACCCAACACTTGTTCAAATTGTCCTTTGCCTTTGTGGTGGGCGATAACCTTACATTCTTCGTCCGATTCCGTTTTTAATTTTAAAATCTGCGTGCTGCGTTTGCGTTCGTAGGGCGCATGAGGATTACGCAACACGACGCCTTCTCCTTGCCGGTTTTCTACCTGACGCAGAAAATCCTGCACTTGCTGCGCATTTTGAATGGGAATTTGCTCAATAATTTGAATATGAGGTGTCGGATGTTGTTTGAGATAATTTTCCAACACGGCCAAGCGTTCCCATAAATTGCCTTCCGCTTCGGGAACGTCGAATACATACAATTTCATCCGTTCCCAACCCTTGTCTTTTTGTGAGCGGACGATGGAAGAAATCCGTTCAAATTGATTGCGTTCGGTGAACAATTCCCCGTCGATGGCGAAAGGCGGAAAGTCTTTTATAAAATAACGGGGCGGCGTGATGATTTTATTTTGTCTGGTGAATAATTGTTCGCCGTCCCAATAACCGCGTACGCCGTCCAGTTTTTCACTCATCACCCAACCTGAAACGTCCTGATTTTGATAAGTGCCTAACAGCATTAAATCGGGAATGTCGGCTAAGGCTTGAGAAGCCCAAAGCAGCAGAAATAATCCAAGCAGTCGTATTTTCATCATAAACCGAAATATGTTGATATAAAAACAGCCTGTAATGTGAAATAAAGCGGCTGACAAGACAAGTCGGGCAAGGCGGTTTTGGAAGGATGATCGCAAAAATAAAAAATAAACGGACAAAAATCCACCGTATCGACCGAATCGGTTAGAGCAAGCTGACGTTACACTAGTATCAGCGCTTTTGTGAGCCGGCTCACGATATTGCATTTCTCTCCGTTATTTCGATTGATTTTGGAGTAAATATTAATTTATAATCTAAAAAATGAAGTTTTACGCTATTTGTGGAAAATACGGCGATTTAGAGTTAAGTCTTAGCACACAAGTGCGGTCAGTTTTTATATTATTTTTATACAAGGAGAGAAATATGCGTTTAATTCCACTCAAAACCGCAGAACAAGTCAGCCGTTGGGCGGCACGTTATATTGTTGATCGTATTAATAAATTTAAACCGACGGAAGAGCGACCGTTCGTATTAGGGTTGCCGACGGGCGGTACGCCTTTGGCAACCTATAAGGAATTGATTAAGCTGTATCAGGCGGGAGAAGTCAGTTTTAAAAACGTAGTGAGCTTCAATATGGACGAATATGTCGGTTTGCCGCAAGAACATCCCGAAAGTTATCATTCTTTTATGTATAACAATTTCTTCAATCATGTGGATATGCAGGAAAAAAATATCAATATTTTGAACGGCAACACGGATGATCACGATGCGGAATGCCGTCGTTATGAAGAAAAAATTAAATCCTACGGCAAGATCAATTTGTTTATGGGCGGTGTCGGTGTGGACGGGCATATCGCTTTTAATGAACCAGCCTCTTCATTGAGTTCTCGCACGCGGATTAAAACCTTAACCGAAGATACGTTGATTGCTAACTCCCGTTTCTTTGATAATGATGTCAACAAAGTGCCGAAATATGCTTTAACCGTGGGGGTCGCCACGTTGTTGGACGCGGAAGAAGTGATGTTGCTGATTACGGGACATAATAAAGCCTTGGCGCTGCAAGCCTGTGTAGAAGGCGCGGTGAATCATTTATGGACGGTGAGCGCGCTGCAACTGCACCGCCACGCGTTAGTGGTGTGCGACGAGCCGGCGACGCAGGAATTGAAAGTCAAAACCGTCAAATATTTCACTGAATTGGAAGCGAGAGCCATTCATAGTGTGTTGTAACAAGTAGGAGAAAACCTATGCAATATGCGTTTACAAACGGGGTAATTTATACGGCAAAGGAAGTGCTGTACGGTCATGCCGTCGTGGTGGAAGACGAGCGTATTAAAGCGGTCGTGCGTGAGGAAGCATTGCCGGAAGATTTGCAACGTATTGATCTAAAAGGAAATAACCTGACGGCCGGGTTTATCGACTTGCAGTTGAACGGTTGCGGCGGTGTGATGTTTAATGAAGACATCAGCGTGCGCACCTTGGAAATTATGCAGGAAACCAATTTGAAGTCGGGGACCACCAGTTATTTGCCCACCTTTATCACTTCACCCGATGAAGGGATGAAAAGTGCGGTCAATATTATGCGGGATTATTTGGCGCAATATCAGAATCAGGCGTTGGGTTTGCATTTGGAAGGTCCTTATTTAAGCCGTGAGAAAAAAGGCGTACACCGTGAGGAATATATTCGTGAAATCAGCTCCGAAATGAAGGATTTTCTGTGCGCCAACGCCGATGTGATCACGAAAATCACGTTAGCGGCGGAAAATCCGACGGCGCGCTATATCGCTGAGTTTGTGAAATGCGGCATCATCGTTTCCATCGGGCATTCCAATGCGACTTATGAAGTGGCGCAACAAGCCATCGCCGACGGTGTCGGTTTTGCGACGCATTTACATAATGCCATGTCGCCGGTCGGTTCCGGTCGTGCCATGGGAGTCGTCGGCGCCGTATTGGACAGTGATATTTATGCGGGGATTATCGTTGACGGTTTACACGTCGATTTCGGTAATGTGCGTATCGCTAAAAAAGCCAAGGGCGATAAACTTTGTATTGTTACCGATGCCGTAGCGGCCGCCGGTGCGGATATCGATTCCTTTGTATTCGTCGGAAAAACCGTTTATGTACGCGACGGCAAATGCTACGACGCAAACGGAACCTTGGGCGGTGCGGCAATCACCATGATCGAATCGATACAAAATGCAGTGAAAGAAGTGGGGATTCCGTTGGATGAAACTTTGCGTATGTGTAATTATTATCCGGCGAAAGCTATTGGCGTGGATGATAAGCTCGGTTCGATCGAAGCGGGCAAAATCGCCAATTTAACCGTATTCAGCCACGATTTTAAAATAATAGGGACGGCGGTAAACGGCGTGTGGAAAACACACTGAAAATCGACCGCACTTTGAACGGAATCAAGTTTTAGAAATCTTTTATCATTTAAATTGTTATCTTAATCTTTAGCCTATTCATTGGTTTGAATAGGCTTTGTTTTATTTTTAGGCTAGGAATTCGGCAAAATTCATTTTAAAATGAAAGGTGAATTTTTTGATAATTATTGGTGGGGATAAGCGAGATGCAAATTAATCAAATTGTCAATGTTGATTTGGTTAAACAAATGAATAGTGCGGTGGTGTACAAACTGATTGATCAACAAGGGCCGATTTCGCGCATCCAAATTTCCGAACTCAGTCAACTGGCGCCCGCCAGTGTGACGAAAATTACCCGTAACCTATTGGCGCGCGGACTGATTAAAGAAGTCGAGCAGCAGGAATCGACGGGCGGACGTCGCGCTACGTCGATTGTAGCGGAATATAAGGCGTTTCGCACGTTATTGATCCATTTGGGACGACAGGAAATCGTGCTGGCGATGATGGATCTTTCCACTAAATTACTTAAAAAAGAAACTTTTGAATTTCCCGATATGGTGGATATTACTTCGCTCGAAGGCTGTTTGATGAATAAATTGGATACGTTTATTCGGGAAAATCATAAGCGTCATTCGGAATTAATTGCCGTCGGAATTACCGTGTCCGGTTTTGTTAACAGCAAGAACTTGATAGAAAACTTGCCGTATTTAACCTTATCCGAACCTTGGGATCTGGCGCGCCGTATCAGTGAGCGTTTTAAGCTGCCGACATTTATCGGGCAGGACGTGCGCAGTCTTGCGTTAGCGGAACATTATTTCGGCGTAACGAAAGACTGCTACGATTCTTTATTATTACGTATTCATCGCGGGGTCGGCGCGGGTATTGTGATTAATCACGAAGTGTTTCAAGGCTACAAAAATAACGTGGGAGAAATCGGGCATATTCAGGTGGATCCGCTCGGCAAACGTTGTTTGTGCGGCAATGTGGGATGTTTGGAAACCGTAGTCAGCAATTCGGCGATTGAAGACAAAATGCAAAAATTATTGGAAGACGGTTATCACAGCAAGTGGTTGTCGTTGGAAAGCCATGATATCGAAGCTATTTGTAAAGCCAGCAATAAACAGGATGAAGTGGCGACGGAGCTTATCGAACATGTCGGCGTGCAAATCGGGCGGGTGTTGGCGATGAGCGTGAACATGTTTAATCCGGAAAAAATCGTGATTTCAGGAGAAATCACTCAAGCGAAAAACATTTTGTTTGCGGCAATCCGTAAAACGTTGGAAAGTCATGCGTTGCCTGCTTTTGTAAGCAATACGCCGTTAGTAGCTTCCGAATTGAGTAATGAAGATGTGATCGGCGCTTTTGCCTTGGTGAAAAGAGCCATGTTGGACGGTTCTTTATTGCAACGTTTATTGGCGGAATAGCCGAAAGCTTTTGTTATTTCAATCGTTTTATAAAAGTGCGGTGGGAAAATTCGCGGTTTTTTCACCGCACTTTTGTCTTTCGAACAACGCTGTATCCAAGCCGTTCAAAACGGGACGAATAAATTTCCGTCGATTTGTTTAATCTCTATGCGAATAAGCAAAAAAACGGTTTTTTCTGCAAAAAACAGTTGACGTATAGGGGTTATATCCGCATAATACGCACCGCAAAGCCGATGTCGGTAGCGCAAATTATGGCTATGTAGCTCAGTTGGTTAGAGCACAACACTCATAATGTTGGGGTCACAGGTTCGAATCCCGTCGTAGCCACCATATTTTTAATTTTTATTGGCGGAAGTGGCGAAATTGGTAGACGCACCGGATTTAGGTTCCGGCGCTTGTGCGTGTGGGTTCAAGTCCCTCCTTCCGCACCATTTTATCAGCTTGCAGTCAAAAATAGTGGTTAGTTTATATTGGGGTATCGCCAAGCGGTAAGGCACCGGGTTTTGATCTCGGCATCCCTAGGTTCGAATCCTAGTACCCCAGCCATCTGTT
>JBHBXR010000176.1:0-3006 GCA_041795785.1 Mesocricetibacter sp. | reverse complement strand
TGATTTTAGCCAACGGTGACGAAGAGCTTTATAAAAAATTAAACAGCGCCGTGTTTCCTGCCGGTCAGGGCGGTCCGTTGGTTCATGTGATTGCGGCGAAAGCGGTTTGTTTCAAAGAAGCGTTGGAACCGGAATTCAAAACCTATCAAGCCAATGTGCTGAAAAATGCCAAAGCGATGGTGGAAGTGTTCAAACAACGCGGTTACAACGTCGTTTCCAACGGTACGGAAAACCATTTGTTCCTAGTGGATTTGGTCAGCCACGGTTTAACCGGTAAAGCGGCGGATGCGGCTTTAGGCAGAGCCAATATCACCGTGAACAAAAACGCCGTACCGAACGATCCGCAAAAACCGTTTATCACTTCTGGTATCCGTGTCGGCACACCGTCCGTTACCCGTCGCGGCTTCAATGAAACGGATGTACGCGAATTGGCAGGCTGGATGTGTGACGTATTAGACAGCATCGGCAAAGACAATCACGAACAAGTGATCGAAACCACCAAACAAAAAGTCTTGGCGATTTGTAAACGTTTACCGGTGTACGCCTAATTTGATTTGTCGCGCGGAATTGCCGCGCGCTAATCATGCGATGTTAAAGCTAAAAGTGCGGTGCGATTTTGAGGAGTTTTAAAAACTCTTAAAAATCGCACCGCACTTTTTGTTTTCGTTTGTTTATTTTACTTTCCCAGCCATTTTTTCATTCGTTCCACACCTTCGCGCAAATGTTCGATATCGCGGGTGTAAGCGAAACGCAGATAATGTCGGGTGCCGTTGTTGCCGAAATCAATGCCCGGTGTGGCGGCGACTTGGATTTCGTGTAACATTCGTTTGGCAAATTCATAGCTGTCGTCGGTGTATTCGGACACATCAGCCCATAAATAGAATGCGCCTTGCGGTTTGAATTCGATGGTAAATAATTGGTTCAGCTCGTGATATAAAAAATCGCGACGTTGTCGGAAAATTTGTTTGGTTTGGTTTAAATAGTCGTCGTCGAAGGCTTCCAATGCGGCATATTGGCTGAGGGTCGGCGCTGAGATGAATATATTTTGCGCAATAATTTCCGCTTCGCGTACTTTGTCTTCCGGCACGATAAGCCAACCCAAGCGCAGCCCCGGCATACAGAAATATTTGGAAAACCCGTTGATCACATAAGCGTTCGGATTAAATTGCAATGCCGTTGCCACCTGTTCGTCATAGACCAAGCCGTGATACAGCTCGTCGGAAATAAAAGCGATATGATTGGCAAAGCAATATTCGTTCAGTTCTTTTAAACGTTCGGGGGTGTAAATATTGCCCGTCGGGTTGGCGGGTGAGGAAATTTGTAAAGCGCGGATGTTTCTGCCGTGCAGTTGTTCCGTTTTCAGTTGGTAGCAATCCTGATGATCCACCGGCATAAATTCAGGCTGAATATCCATCATATAAGCAAAATTTTTATAGCAAGGATAAGCAGGATCCGTTAAGCCGAGTTTATCGCCGTTGGCGAGGGTTAATGCGTACGCCACTAAAAAAGCACCGCTGGTGCCGGGAGTCAGCAGGACGCGGTTCGGTGTAATTTTTACGCCGTAAGTGCGGTCATAAAATTGACAGATTTTTTCCCGCAGTGCAGGCAAGCCGAGACTTTCGGTGTAAGAAAAACGGTTATTTTCCACCGCACTTTTCAGCGCATTTTTGACTTTTTCCGACGGCGGCAGATCCGGTTGACCGATTTCAAAATGAATGGCATTGGGATATTTTGCCGCTTCGCGCACAATATCCATCACAATAAAGGCGGACATATTGTCGTAACGCATAATTTTTTCCTTTAATTTAAAAATTTTTCAGGCTTAAGGTTTTCTTAATATTCGTTTGTTTTAATATAGTCAACAAAGCAAGAGAGTGGGTTGCTTTGATTATCCGCAATATTTACCGAAGGAGTGTATTATGAAAAAACTAAGTTTAGCAACAATTTTAGTATTATCAACAGTGGGAACGGCTTTATTTGCCCAAGCGGAAACTAATCAGCCGGTTGCCGGTTTTCAGGACGGCAGTCAACCGACGATGAATCAGAACGCAAATATGCCTCAACGGGGACCGGGTCAGGGCATGGGATTCAACAGACAATGGAATGATGATCGCCCGTATCACCGTTTTGATCGTCAGCGTATGGACGGGCGCGGACAAGGAATGGGACAAGGACGCGGACAGGGTATGCCGGGTTGTCCTTATGCCGTTGACGGGCAGTTCGGCGGCGGTTACGGCGGACAAGGTGCCGGCGGTTTCATGAACGGCGGTTTCATGCTGTCACAAAGCCCGAGCAAAGTAGCGGACGCCGCAAGCTGGAATGATGATCAGCCGGTCGTACTGGAAGGTAAAATCATCAAACAAGTAGGCAGAAAAGATTTCGTCTTTCAGGATGCCAGCGGCGAGCTGACCTTGGAAATTGTCGGTCGCGCTTGGCATGGTCAAACCATCACCCCGAATGATCAAGTGAAAGTTGTTGCAGGCGTGGAAAAATCATGGGGTAAAACGGAAGTGTTCGGTTTGTATGTAGAAAAAATTCCGAGCGCTAAAACCAACCCTTAATCAGTAAAATTAAGCGGTAGCAATACCGCTTTTTTGTGTAAAATAAAATCAATTTTCTCAAAAGTGCGGTGCAAATTATGCGAATTTTATTAATTGAAGACGATCCTCTTATCGGCGACGGCATTAAAATCGGTTTAACCAAATCGGGGTTCAGCGTGGACTGGTTCACCGACGGCAAAACCGGCTTGGATGCGATGAAATCCGCCTTATATGATGCCGTGGTGTTGGATTTGACGTTGCCGAAAATGGACGGCTTGGAAATTTTGCAACGCTGGCGCAAAGATAACCAAGATGTGCCAGTGTTAATTTTAACCGCGCGAGATACCCTAGATGAGCGGATCACCGGCTTGCAACGCGGAGCAGACGATTATTTGTGTAAGCCCTTCGCTTTGGCGGAGGTCGTCGCCCGTTTGCAAGCTTTGATCCGCCGTCGCTACGGACACAC
>JBHBXR010000175.1:0-3065 GCA_041795785.1 Mesocricetibacter sp. | reverse complement strand
ACTTGTTTTTGCTGATTTGACACCAAGGTAAAAACCGTCGCCAGTAATGCTACAAACAGAAGAAAAACAAAATTCATCACTAAATCGCGAATGAAATTCAGCGCTTTCCAACAAAATTTTAAAATCGTTAAAATGGGTTTCATATAATATCCTTAAACATACCTGAATCTTTCAGTCGGCGGGTTAAAATACCACAATTTCAAAATTATGCTACAATTAGCCGCACGCAAAAGAGTTTTATTTAACATTTTGTATTTAAAACGTCTGTTTTTTTAACCGCACTTTTCTGTTTTTATCAAACGTATCAAATAACAAGGAGCAACAATGAACGCATTGGATTTATTGACAACACGTCGCTCAGAAAAAAAATTGACCGCCCCGGCGCCGAATCCGCAGCAATTGGAACAATTATTTCAAGCCGCCTTACACGCTCCCGATCACGGCAAATTACAACCTTACCGTTTCATCGTCATTGAAAACGAAGGGTTGCGAAAATTGGAAAATTTGTTAAAAAGCGCCGTTATTGAATTAAAGTTAGATGAAAAACGGTTACAAAAAGCGGAAAAAATCACACGTCAAGCGCCTATGATTATTGCCGTCGTCGCGCAAATCAGCAAAGAGAATAAAATTCCCGCTTGGGAACAAATGTTAACCGCAGGTTGCGCAACTTACGCCATGCAACTGGCCGCCAATGCGCAGGGCTTTGATAACGTTTGGGTTACTGCGCCTTGGGTGGACGGCACCGAGTTACGCGCAGCGTTCGGCTGCGGTGAAAACGATAAAGTGATTGCCTTTTTATTAATCGGCACCGCCGAGCATCAGGCGGAACGTGAAGCCAAAGCCTCCGATAGCGCTGAATTCGTGTCTTATTTATAACCCGAATTAACGTCGCCTTATTGTAAATACCCAAAACATAAGGCGACGTGCCTTTAAATTTCCCAACCGAATTTTTCCATCAACGCTTTCCACTGCTCGTCCCATCCCGCATAAATTTCGATTTTTTGCTTGCTAAACGGATGGATAAAACACAGCTTTTCCGCGTGCAACATTAAACGCGAACAGCCCGTATGTTCCGCCAAGGCACGGTTTTGATGCAAATCGCCGTATTGCGTATCACCTAAAATCGGATGGAAAATATGTTTCATGTGACGACGTAACTGATGTTTGCGTCCGGTATGCGGAATTAAACGCAACAAAGAATAACGGGCGGTGTTATAACGCCCCACCGCATAAGGCATCTCGACGGTTCGTAAACCTTGATAAAAACTGACCGCACTTTGCGCTTCTTTATCTTCCTGTGTGAACTTATCGGCAATTTTATCCAACTGAATTTTTAACGGATAATCAATGCAAGCCTCGCCTTGCAAATAACCCCGCACCACCGCCAAATAACTTTTTTCCACGTGTTTTTGCTCAAATTGCTGACACAGTAAATTGGCGGTTTCACTGTTTAAAGCGAACAATAACACTCCTGATGTAGGGCGATCCAAACGGTGAATCGGGAAAACGTGTTGACCGATTTGATCACGCAAGGTTTGCATGACAAAACGGGTTTCGTGCCGATCCAACCAACTGCGATGCACCAACATTCCCGCCGGTTTATTAACCGCAATCAGGCACTCGTCGCGATACAAAATATCCAGCATCAGGCTTGCTCTTGCAGCAGTTTTTCGATTTCGATCAACGGCGCTAACAAACGCGCTAAATCGTCATGTTCTTTCAAGGCTTCTTCAATATAAGGCGACACCGCAATTTGTTTCGGCAACGCTCCTTCACAATCAATCAACGCGTGCATACGCGGAATAAAAATCCACTGCAACCATTCCTGCGCCGCCATCTTATCAATGGCGAAAGGCTCCGTGCTTTGAAAGGCTTGTTCATCCGGCGGCATTGCCTGCCATAAATCCAGTTCTTGCATAATGCGTTGCAGTTGTAACAAATGATTTTTCGTTTGCAAATGAATAGACAAAATAGACCTCAAATTTGTTATCGGTTATGATGGCGCACATTCTAAACAAAAACCGCACAAAAATGTACTTAACCGACGTTTTTTTCATAAACAACGCGCCAGAAAAGGCGGAGCAGCAAATTCCTTTACTTAATTGCATTATCGATCAATGGCGTTATAACGGACAAATTATCGGACGGGAAATTCCGCTCTTTTTTGCTACACAGGAAAACGAACACGGCTTTGGCGTTCGAGTGGTTTGCCCCGAACAACAAAGTTTACTGCCCGAATACAACAATACGGAAGTAGAACGCGCTTTAGCCGCCGCGGAAAAGTGCGGTCTGATTTTTGACAGTTTTCACATTGTGGCGGACGATGTCAATTCCGACAGCACGCACCAAGGCGATGAACCCGCTTGGCAAGTGCTCTACACCACTCACCTGCAATCCTGCTCGCCGTTACACAGCGGTGATGACTTAACCCCAATTCCGTTATATAAACGGCTCAAAAACATACCGCACTTAAGTCAGGATTTAATCAAATGGCAGGAAAACTGGCAAGCGTGTGATCAGCTGCAAATGAACGGCGCCGTACTGGAACAACAGGCATTACACGAAATTTCTTCCACTGACAGCAACTTATTTAAACACGGTTATTATTTAACCAAAGCCATTGAACAACACAGCGGCATTCCTACTTATTATTATTTATACCGCGTCGGCGGCGAAAGCCTGAGCGCCGAACAAAACCGCCGCTGTCCGCTTTGCAACGGAAAATGGACGCAAAACCCACCGCACTTAGGTATATTTCATTTCAAATGTGAACAATGCAGATTGGTATCGAATTTATCGTGGAGTTGGTTGTAAAAATAATAACAATTTCACAACAACCCGCCTATACAATAGATTTTAAATTTTATGCAACAACTACATAATACCGGAAATAATGAAAAGTGCGGCTATTTTAAACCGCACTTTTGATGAAAAATAAGACTGCTTTTTATAAACTAAATTACCGATGATTATTCATAATTTACTTCGTAATAGTTCAATAAGTATTAATATAATCTCTTAATTCTTCTTGCCAATCTTCCGTTAAATCACATCCAATTATGCTT
>JBHBXR010000174.1:0-6687 GCA_041795785.1 Mesocricetibacter sp. | reverse complement strand
GTAGTTACTTATGTGGAGTTAGCTCGTAGCTTAACTAAAGACAATTCAGCTCCGGTTGTTAAAGGTAATGATACTGCGTACGGTGTAGGTTTACGCGTATACTTCTAATAATTTAGCTAGATTTTATGAAAAACCGGTCTTCTTGATCGGTTTTTTATTCATCGTGAGTAAGTAAGGTTTAGTGATGAAAACACAGAAAAAATAAACCGCACTTTTTATTTAAAAGTGCGGTTTGATTTATCGGAGTTTAATGTTATTTAGACGCTTTTAATTTTTGATAATAGCTTTCATACAAATCAATTGCTCCGCCCACATCAAGTTGCCATTGACTTCTGTCAATCACATCCTGTGTCATAAATGTTGCATGGTCGTCCGTCAATTCTTTAGGCAAACGTTTTAAGGCTGCAAGATTGGAAGTCGGATAGCCGATTTGTAACGTAAGTTTCTCGGCAACATCGGCACTTAACAGATAATTAATCAGTTTATGCGCGCCTTCCACATTTTTAGCCGTTGCAGGAATAGCTAAATTATCGATCCAAAGCATGGTGCCTTCTTTCGGATAAACCATATCGATTTTAGCGCCTTCGTTTTTTGCAATACGAACGGAGCCGTTCCACAACAAACCGATTTCTGTTTCGCCTGAAATAAAGCTACTGGACGGATTATCCGAATTAAATGCCAGAATATTTCCGCGTAGCTTGAGCAATTCTTGATAAGCCTCTTCCAACACTTTCGGATCCTGCGTATTCGGGTCTTTGTTCATTTTTAACAGGGCAATGTTAAATAACTCTCTCGGGTCATCCAACATTTGTAATTTGCCTTTAAATTCAGGTTTCCACAAATCGCCCCAAGATTGAAAGTGAGCCGGATTTTGTGTTTCCGTATTATAAGCAATACCGGTGGCACCGAATAATTGCGGTACGGAATATTTATTACCTTTATCGAAAGGTCTGTCCAGCATATTCGGATCCAATTCTTTCATCACGGGAAGTTTGCTGTGATCTAATTCTTTCAGCATACCTTCCTGTATCATTTTGGATACAAAATAACTGGTTGGCGCAATCACATCATAACCGCCGTCTTTGCCTTGCGTTTTGAGCTTGGCATACATTGTCTCGTTTGATTCCAAACTGGAAACAATGACTTTAATACCGGTTTCTTTAGTGAAGTTATCCAGTAAACCTTCCGGCACGTATTCGCTCCAAGTATAGAGATAAACCGTGTTGTCATCGGCGACTGCGATATTGTGAGTTCCTAGGAAAAATACACTTGAAGTGAAAAGTGCGGTCAATTTTTTCATAATTTTTTATTCTCCTAATGAAAGGAAATAAAGAATGATCTAATTAGGGTAAGATCGCCACACTCAAAGAGGGAAGAACCTTAGTATTTGAGGCTTTCTAATTGTAGGGTAAATGCTGAGATTTGCAATGTTTTTTTATCTTGATGCGTGATTTATCTTTCTGATATAACAGGAATAAAATATGATAATTGATATATCGGAAAGATAAAAAAACGCCAAATAAAATTTGGCGTTTTAAGAAAAAGCAAGTTATTTTGCCGCTTTCAGCTCTTGATAATATTTTTCATAATATTCGATGGCATCACCCACATCATCTTGCCAGTGGCTTTTTTGCAACACTTCGGCAGGTGGGTAGATGGACGGATCTCCTGTGATTTCGGCAGGCAGAGATTTTAATGCTTCAACGTTAGAAGTCGGATAACCGATTTCCAAGGTTAATTTCTCTGCGGTTTTAGCGCCTAACATATAGTTAATCAGCTTATGCGCACCTTCCGGGTTTTTAGATGTGGAAGGAATAGCTAATGTATCCACCCAAAGTACAGGACCTTCTTGCGGGAATACCATATCGATGGCACCCGGTTGTTCTTTCTTCGCAATACGTACGGAGCCGTTCCATAACTGACCTAATTCTACTTCACCGGAAATGAAAGAGTTGGCCGGATTGTCAGAATTGAAAGACAGAACGTTCGGACGTAATTTTAATAGCTCTTCGTATGCTTGTTTGATAACGGCGGGATCTTGTGTATTCGGATCCTGACCTAATTTCAACAAGGCGATATTGAATACTTCACGGGCATCGTCCAGTAATTGAACTTTACCGGCGTATTCGGGTTTCCATAAATCACCCCAAGAGGTGAAATCCGAACCTTTGTAGGCTTTGGTATTATAAGCAATTCCCGGTGCGCCTAATAATTGCGGTAAGGAATATTTGTTTCCTTTGTCATAAGGTTTATCCAACCAGTCCGGGTTTAATTCTTTAATAACAGGTAATTTGCTGTGATCTAACGGCATTAACATACCTTCGCGCGCCATTTTGGAAACAAAGTAGTTAGTCGGCGCAATTACATCATAGCCGCCGTTTTCGCCTTGGGTTTTTAATTTGGCGTACATTGTTTCGTTGGATTCTAAACTTGAAACGATAACTTTAATACCGGTTTCTTTTGTAAATTCATCAAGTAAACCGTCCGGTACGTATTCAGTCCAAGTGTAAAGATACACAGTGTCATTGGTTTTCGCTTCCTGAGCTTCCGCTGCTTTTGGTGTTTCTGCCGCTTTAGGCGCTTCAGGTGCTTTAGGTTCATTCGTTTGTGCAGTTTTATTGGCGTTATCACAACCCGTTACTGCAACTGAGATTAAGCCAGCCGCGAAAAGACCTGCTAATTTTTTCATTTTAATATCATCTCCTGTTAAGAGTTAATCATCACCCTCGGTTTTAAGGGCATATAAAAAGTCTGACTCTAAGTTGTTTAGACTTAGAGTCAGCGTATTTTATTTTGAATTACTTTATTTGTGAAGTCTTAATTTAGGTTTTGTCTTTTTTAGCGATTACTTGTCCTAAAATAACTAACGCCAGCGATAACACAATCATAATAGTTGCTAAGGCGTTGACTTCAGGCGTGACGCCGGTTTTCACCAATGAGAAGATTTTTAGCGGTAAAATTTCATAGCTTACGCCACTGACAAAAGAAGAAACTACAACGTCATCTAATGAAATAGTAAAACTTAGCAACCAACCGGAAATAATTGCAGGCAATGCTAACGGTAAAATAATTTTGCGTAAAATCGTCACTTCGCCGGCGCCTAAATCTTTAGCGGCTTCCAACATTTTGACATCAAAGCCTTTTAAGCGTGAGAACACGGTCACTACTACATAAGGCAGACAGAAAGTCACGTGCGCCAATAATAACGACCAAAAACCCAATGAAATTCCGACAATCATAAATAGCGCCAGCAAGGATACCGCCATTACGATATCCGGTGACATCATTACGATAAACAGCATGCCGCTCACCGCTTGTTTTCCGCGGAAACGATAGCGGTAAAGTGCGATTGCGGTTAAACCGCCGATAATAGTTGCCAATGTAGCGGCAAAAAATGCGATCACAATAGAATGCAACGCCGCTTGAATTAAGGTATCGTTATTGGCTAAACGTTCATACCAGTTCCAGCTGAAGCCTTTCCAAGTCAGACCGTAGCGATCCGCATTAAAGGAATTCACCACTAAAATAACGATTGGGATATACAAATAAGCGTATACCACAAACATAAAAATATTGCGTAGTATGCGACTCATTATTCCAACTCCACTTTCTTATTCAACAGCTTATTCGCTTTATAGTAAACAAAAATCAATAATGCCATTAAGATGGTCAAACCGATACTGATGGCTGAACCGAACGGCCAGTTACGCGAAATTAGGAACTCGCTCTTGATGACGTTACCTACCAACAATACTTTTGCTCCGCCTAATAAATCCGCTACATAGAACATACCCATCGCCGGCAGCAAGACCAACAGGCAGCCTGAAATGATGCCGGGCATAGTAAGCGGAATAATCACTCGTATAAAACGTTGGAAGGCATTGGCCCCTAAGTCTTTTGCCGCTTCAAGCAAACGGTGATCCAATTTTTCAATAGACGAATAAAGCGGTAGAATCATAAACGGCAACAATAGATACACCAAACCGATGATAACCGCTGCTTCGGTATTTAAAATCCGAATCGGTTCGGCAATAACTCCCAAACCGAGTAAAGCTTCATTTAAAATACCTTTCACACCGAGGAAAATTTTCATCCCGTAAATACGAATCAATGAGTTTGTCCAAAACGGTAAGACCACTAAGAACAATAGTAACGCACGGTATTTAGGGCTGATTTTGGCGATCATGAAAGCAAACGGATAGCCGATAATCAAACAAATAATCGTCGCAATCCCTGACATATAAAGCGAATTCCACACTACCTGAGCATACAAAGGCTCAAACAGACGGGCATAGCTTTCAAATGTGAAAGGTAAGGCGTAGAAGTTGCTGCTGTCTCTGGTCAGAAAACTTACGGTGAGTACCAAAGCGTTCGGTACCAACACGAAGAAAATTAACCAAGCGAAGATAACAGCAACGGTAATATTTTGAAATTTACGCGTTGTCATCTTCATCGTTCAATACCACTTCCCAGCTTTCAATCCAAGTTACCGCCACTTTTTGATCTAATGAGTGATCGATATTCGGATCGTCTTCGTTAAAGAATTCGCTAACTAACACCATCTTGCCGTTATGATCCAATTCAACGGTAGATTCTAAGGTCATACCTTTATAGTTACGTTCACGGATATGCCCGATAATAGCGCTTGATTGTTGGTTTTCATCCAATTCTTCCAATTGAATGTCTTCAGGACGCAGTAATACTTTTAATTTTTGACCTTCGTGCACTTCCTGCTCAACATAAATATCGCATATACGACCTTCTACATTGGCGCGTACACGTTTTTCATCAATGCGGTGCAGAACGGTAGCATCAAAAATGTTGATTTCACCGATAAATTTAGCCACGAATAAATTTCGCGGATCTTCATAGATTTCACGTGGCGAACCGTCTTGCTGGATATTACCTTTACGCAATACGATAATACGATCGGACATCGTTAAGGCTTCTTCCTGATCGTGCGTAACGAAAATAAAGGTGATACCTAATTGACGCTGTAACGCTTTAAGTTCGTTCTGCATTTGTTTACGCAGTTTATAATCCAAAGCGGAAAGGGATTCGTCCAATAATAATACTTTAGGTTTATTCACAACAGCCCGTGCGATAGCGATACGTTGTTGTTGACCGCCGGACAGTTGAGTCGGTTTACGTTCCGCCATTTCTTCCAGTTGCACCATGCGTAACGCTTCCAAGACACGCGGTTTAATTTCAGCTTCAGGTACTTTTTGCATACGCAAACCGAAAGCGACGTTTTCAAAAATCGTCATATGCGGGAATAGGGCGTAACTTTGGAAGACCGTATTCACATGACGTTGCTCGGCGGGAACATTGGTAATGTCCTCACCGTCCAAAATAATTTGTCCGCCGTTCGGTTCTTCCAAACCGGCAATTAAGCGTAAAACCGTCGTTTTACCGCAACCGGAAGGTCCCAACATAGTTAAAAATTCACCGTTATTGATAGTTAAATTGAAGTTATCAATAATCGTGTTGTCATTATACGATTTACGCAGAGAACGAAGCTCAATAATTGGCTTGTTTTGAACTGACTTTTCCACTAGCTTTGATTTTCTCCCTGATGAACTAAAGCCTTAGTATGTAGAAACAAATACCCACAATGGTTTGTGGCCCCTGAAAATAATATAAATTTAGCGGCTAATGATATAGCGATTGACTTTGAATTAAAAGCCATTTGTGCGGATTTTACTAAAAAAAACTTTGATCTAAATTATGAATTCGGAATTTTCTGTTAAATTTCGCCAAAATCTTGTTATATATCAAAAAATAAGAACAAAAAAGTGAGTAGACTGCCAGCAGATAAAAGTGAATGATAGAACCGATTTATTGAGGAAATAATGATGTCATATACTAATCAGTTGTTAGAACGTTTTTTGACCTATATCAGCTTTGATACCCAATCGAAAATCGGCGCGAAAACCTCACCGAGTTCAAACGGGCAGCTTAAATTGGCGCAATATTTGGAGAAAGAACTTCGCGCTTTAGGTTTACACGAAATCGAAATCAATTCTCACGGAATTTTGACCGCACTTTTGCCGGCGAACTGCGCTACGCAAAGAACCATCGGATTTATTGCTCATTTGGATACTTCTCCGCAGTGCAGCGGCAAGAATGTAAACCCTGAAATTATTGAGAATTACCGCGGCGGCGATATTGCCTTGGGGGTGGGGGAAGAATTTCTCAGTCCGGTTACGTTTCCTTTTTTACATCAACTCATCGGCAAAACCCTGATTGTTACCGACGGTACGACATTATTGGGGGCGGACAACAAAGCGGGAATAGCGGAAATTCTGACCGCTCTTTCCGAACTGAAAATGCGTAACATACCTCATTGTCATATCCGCGTCGCTTTTACGCCTGATGAAGAAATCGGCTTAGGGATGAATTTCTTTCCGTCGGATACCTTTATTTGCGACTGGGCTTATACGGTGGACGGCGGTGAAGTGGGCGAATTAGAATATGAAAATTTTAATGCGGCGGAAGCGGAAGTGACTTTTTACGGTTGTAACATTCACACCGGTTACGCTAAACATAAAATGGTGAACGCATTGACATTGGCTTGTGAGTTTCAGCAAGGTTTTCCTGCGGAAGAAGTGCCCGAATTGACAGAAGAAAAAGAAGGTTTTTACCATTTGAGCAGTTTCAGCGGCGATGTGGAAAAAGTTAAGCTGC
>JBHBXR010000173.1:0-5507 GCA_041795785.1 Mesocricetibacter sp. | reverse complement strand
TCAAGCTTACGAGCCAATTCCGCCAACGCAATTTCATCGCTTAAATCCACCGCACTTTTCAGCGCCGCCAATGCTGTCACACGGTAAATCGCACCACTGTCCAATAATTCAAAACCCAGTTCGTCCGCCAGTGCGTAACACAATGTGCCTTTCCCCGCGCCGCTCGGACCGTCAACGGTAATTACGATATTTTTATTCATCTATATTATGTTTCCGAATATTGATTTTTAAAACCCGCTAAAAACCGACCGCACTTTAGTTAAAAGTGCGGTCTAAATTCTCGCTGTTTTATGATTAATCTTTTTTGCCCAACTGCGGCAACACGGAATCTTTACCTGCCACTAATAAACCGGATTGGGAATAAATCCCCAATTTATCGCGGGTATCCACAATATCCAAATTACGCATGGTCAGCTGACCGATACGGTCGATCGGATCAAACGGCGCATTCTCCACTTTTTCCATACTCAACCGCTCCGGCGCATAAGTCAGATTCGGGGACTCGGTGTTCAAAATCGAATAATCGTTACCGCGACGCAATTCCAGCGTCACTTCACCGGTAATCGCACGCGCCACCCAGCGTTGTGCGGTTTCGCGTAACATTAACGCTTGCGGATCAAACCAACGACCTTGATATAACAAACGGCCTAAACGCAAACCGTTGATGCGGTATTGTTCGATCGTATCTTCGTTATGAATACCGGTAACCAAACGTTCGTAAGCAATGTGCAATAATGCCATGCCCGGCGCTTCATAAATACCGCGCGATTTGGCTTCAATGATACGGTTTTCGATTTGATCGGACATCCCCAACCCGTGACGGCCGCCGATACGGTTGGCTTCCATAAACAGATCCACGGCATTATCAAAGGTTTTGCCGTTTAACGCCACCGGCACGCCTTCTTCAAAACGAACGGTCACTTCTTCCGCATTTACTTGCACGTCTTCTTTCCAAAACGCCACCCCCATAATCGGATTGACGATGCGGATACCGCTGTTTAAAAACTCCAAATCTTTCGCTTCGTGTGTCGCTCCGAGCATATTGGAATCGGTGGAATAGGCTTTTTCTACCGACATTTTGTAATTAAAACCGTTGGCAATCAAGAATTGCGACATTTCGTGACGACCGCCGAGTTCATCAATAAATTGTTGATCCAACCAAGGTTTATAGATTTTTAAATTCGGATTGG
Organism: Mesocricetibacter sp.; assembly: GCA_041795785.1. Classification (GTDB taxonomy): domain Bacteria; phylum Pseudomonadota; class Gammaproteobacteria; order Enterobacterales; family Pasteurellaceae; genus CAJPST01. Next base: position 4,317 of record JBHBXR010000173.1, on the reverse strand, counting down.
TTAATAAACCGTAACGATAGAAGCGTTCAATATCGTTACCTTTAAAGGTACTCCCGTCTCCCCAAATGTTCACGTCGTCTTCTTTCATAGCGGCAACCAGCATGGTTCCCGTTACCGCACGTCCCAACGGGGTGGTGTTGAAATAAGTAATGCCGCCCGTTGAAATATGAAACGCACCGGATTGAATCGCGGCAATCCCTTCATGCGCCAGCTGTGTACGACAATCAATCAAACGCGCGTTTTCCGCTCCGTATTCCATCGCTTTACGCGGAATGGCATTGTAATCATCCTCATCCGGCTGACCTAAATTCGCCGTGTAAGCATAAGGCACCGCGCCCTTCTGACGCATCCACAATAATGCCGCGCTGGTATCCAACCCGCCGGAGAAAGCGATGCCGACTTTTTGACCTTTCGGGAGATGTTGTAAAATGGTGTTTGACATAGTAATTCCTATAATTTTGATATGAAAAGTAATCGGTTGCGTGAATTAAAATCGGTTTATTATCAATGAAAACTACGGGATTTTCAACCGCACTTTTCCCCTTTCGGCAACATCAAATAAGGATCGGGATATTGATAAACGAATTCCAATTCCTGACAGATTTTGTTGCCGTGAATAATTCGCAGCGGATCATCCGCCGCACAGATAAAGTGCGGTGGATTTAAGCCGAGTTTTTCCGCCATGTGAGTATAATATTCCGCCCGACTCGGATGGGACGGTGCGGAAAGATGGTATAAACGTTGGTAGCTTGGGGTTTCCAGTAACAGCTGAACGGCTCTGGCGCAATCGTCCAAATGCACCAAATTTACCGGCGTGTTGCCCTGTTTTAAATTTTCTCTGCCCGCCAATGAATTAATCGGATGGCGATCTTCTCCCACCAATCCGGCAAAGCGGATTATATCCACATCAATATCTTGCAATTGAAACAGCCAGTTTTCAATTTCAACCAACGCTTTACCGATGTCTGAAGTCGGTTGCGCGGTGCTGTTTTCATCAAATTCAGCATGAATATCGGGAAATACGGAAGTGGAACTGATAAAAATAATATGTTGAATATTATGCAACAACGCTTCGCTGACTAAATTTTGAACGCCCGCAACATAATTGCGCATATCAAAAAAATACTGGCTCGGCGGTACATTAATGATTAAAGCGTCCACCTTCAGCAGTTCGCTTAAATCATCCGGATCCGCATTGATTTCAGGGGTTAATTCCAAATAATAGGTTTCCAACCGCAACAAACGCATTTGCTCCACGCCGTCGTGAGTGCGTTTGCTGCCTTTTACTTCCCAGCCTAAATTCTTTAAATGGCGCGCCAACGGCAATCCTAACCAACCTAAACCGACAATTGAAACCGACCTCATAACACTTCTATTCCTTTTGTAAAATGATATGCTGCATAAACTTTGCCACGCGAAATTCACGTTGCACAATCCGTAACGGTAAATTAGCCAATAACGGTTCAATTTGCAAATTAATTGATGTGGCTAACCGGGTGGTGACTTTATTTAACCCCTGACGCAATAATGATGCGCGCTGATCATCAGGTAAAAACTTATCCCATAATGAAATCTTCCCGTTCGGTTTTAGCACCCGTACGGCTTCGTTTAACAATGCCTGCGGTTGGGAGGTGACGGCTAAAATCAGATGCAACAACACCAAATCCTGCGAATTATCAGGTAATTCCGACAATTCCGCATAACCTTGACGTAATTGAATGTGCATGAAATGCGGTGACTGTGTTAACTGTTGCGCCACCGACGCGGCTTTCCGCAGCATATTGGCGGAAAAGTCCACACCGAGCACACGACTGCCGGCAGGTAAATAAGGAAAATCCAACCCCGTACCGCAGCCCGCTACATATACGTTTAACGACTGCTTCGGCTCCAACGCTAAATTCTTGTATAAAACCGACCGCTCTTTTTCCGCAATTTTCAGTAACGGGTTATAGAAAAAACTGTAAAAATTCCAATATTTATCGCTGACCATATATTAAATATAAAAAAAGTGCGGTGAAAATTTCTGTTATTTTTTCGACCGCACTTTATCAGGGTTATTGATTTTTCAGTAATTCGCTAATGAGAAAATCCGTCTGTCCTTGCAAACCGGAGACTTTTGCCATGTCTTGGTTCTCACCGCGTAATGCATATGCTACGTGACCGATACGCATATTAGAGCCATTGCTAATTAAGGAAACCGAACCACGTTTAATCACCTTGCGCGCGGTTTTAAAATTATACGTTAGAGAATATGTACATTTTGCAGGAGCTTCTTTGGTCGAATAAATTTCAGAAGTAATACCGCGTTTTTTCAAACTGTTCTTAAACGCCTCCGCAATCACTGAAGAACCGTTTAAATCATTGGCATCACTACGAATACAAATGTGCTTTAAGTTTGCGATTTTCGGTGCCGGTTCGGCATTAAGACCGCTACAAGCACTTAGTGTTAAAGCCGACATAATAATAAATGCAATTTTTTTCATTATTTGGTTCTCCTATTTAATGAGTTAATAAATCCAATGCTTCCTGATATTTCGCTACGGTTTTTTCAATCACTTCCGCAGGTACTTTTGGCGCCGGCGGTTGTTTGTTCCAGCCGCTTTGCTCCAACCAATCGCGTACAAACTGTTTATCGAAAGACGGCGGGTTGGTGCCTTCCCGATAGGTATCCACCGACCAAAAACGGCTGGAATCCGGCGTCAACACTTCGTCCATCAGCGTTAATACGCCATTTTCGTCCAAACCGAATTCGAATTTGGTATCACAGATGATAATGCCTTTGGTCAACGCATACGCCGCCGCCTCTTTATATAAGGCAATCGCCGCATCGCGTACCTGCGCCGCCAATTGCGCACCGATTTGACGCTCGCATTCCGCATAGCTGATATTAATGTCGTGATCGCCTACTTCTTCTTTACTGGACGGCGTAAAAATCGGCTCCGGCAGTTTACTTGCTTCCACTAAGCCTTTCGGCAGTTCCAGTCCGCAGATTGTGCCGGTTTGTTTATAATCTTTTAAGCCGCTGCCGGTTAAATAACCGCGTACGATGGATTCGATTTTAATCGGTTTGAGGCGTTTTACTACCACCGCACGATCTTTCACCGCATCCGCTTCCGCTTTCGGCAGCACGTCATACACGCTGTCGCCGGTGAAATGATTCGGCATAATATGCGCCAATTTGTTAAACCAGAAATTGGAAATTTGGGTCAGAATTTCCCCTTTACGCGGAATCGGATCATCCAAAATCACGTCAAATGCGGACAAACGATCCGTCGCCACCATCAGCATACGTTTGTCGTCAATTTCATACAGATCCCGTACTTTGCCCGAATAGATTTTTTTAAGACTAAGCTGTTTCATTGTGTTGCCCTTTCATATTTATTTTTAAAAACTGCGTAAAATTATACCGTACTTTTCAGGCAAACGGTTGCCTTTTTAACGTAAAGCGTCATTGTCGTTAACGCGAGGCGCTATCGTCAATGCCCCTTGCCGAATAACTTCATCAGCGGCAACACTAATGCACAAACAATCGCACCGATAATTACGCCGACCGCCAAATCGGCAAGCGTTCCCGCCCAACCGCCGACTAAATGATATTGTTCCAACCAATGATGCAGCCAAGTTAGCGAATGGGTAAAAATACCGCCCCCGACTAAAAACATCGCAATGGTGCCGATAATACTCAAACCGCGCATAAATTTCGGCATAAAAATCAGGATGCCGTTGCCGAGTGCCGACCATTTGTCTTCCCGTTGAATCAGGTATAAGCCGAAATCGTCGGTTTTCACAATTAACGCCACCAAACCGTACACTAACAGGGTAATGCCAATGCCGATCACACTTAAGGTGATGATTTGGGTATATAAAGGCGATTGGGAAACGACCCCTAAGGCGATAATAATAATCTCGGCGGATAAAATAAAGTCCGTTCTGATCGCGCCTCTGACTTTTTCTTTTTCATTAAAGACCGTTTCGCTTGCGTCGGCTTTTTCCTCTTTTGCTTTTGCCGCTAAAAATTTATGCAACAGCTTTTCCACACCTTCAAAACACAAATAAGCCCCGCCAAGCATTAATAAAGGCGTAATCAACGCGGGCAAAAAAGCGGACAATAATAATGCGATGGGAATTAAAATCACTTTGTTAAGCAATGCGCCTTTTGCCACCGCCCAAATAATCGGCAATTCCCGTTCCGCCGTTGCGCCCGTCACTTGATTGGCATTCAACGCCAAATCATCTCCCACTACGCCGGCGGTTTTCTTTGCCGCCATTTTAGTCATCAGCGCGACATCATCCATAATCGCCGCAATATCATCCGTT
>JBHBXR010000172.1:0-15203 GCA_041795785.1 Mesocricetibacter sp. | reverse complement strand
GTAAAGAAAAAGTATCTAACTCATTACGCCAGTATATGCGTATGCAAGCATTGCAAAAGCTTGAATTTTTGCGTATTTGGAACAGGAATAATAGAGCGCATAAAGCGAATTATAAAAATAATATTTTAAGATATAATCATAAGAAGAGATATAGAAAATATAATAAGAAACAACGAAAAAGTCGTAATAAAAATATTCAATATATTCAAGAGAATAGACAATTAATAGAAAGCGGAAGGCATTGGAACGCTCTTTTACATTTTTCTCATGCTGTCTTATTTGAACCTAATAAGATTATAGAAAACTTTGGGGATGAGGATCTTATTAGAAATTCTTTATATAATTGCCTAGATTATATTAAGCCTGACATACCAAGTTTATTAAAGTTGGCAGAATTACATTGCCAGTCTCAAAATTTAGATATTGAATTGATTTTATATGCAACTTGCTTAGAGATTTTAAAACGTGATGGTTCTCTAAATTCAGTATCAGTAGGTGCATTAATAGCGTTACGGGCTGGTTTTTCTACATATTGGCTAGGAATGGATTCTAGTGACAGAGAGGTGCTAAAACAAGAAGTGGATAGGTGTCTATTCTCTCATCCAGCAGATACTGAGAAATTTCTACGTGAATATATTGAACCTCAATTAGCTTGTGTGGAATGTAAAAGCACACCAGTAGATTGGCTAGCACATGATGAAACATTTAAATTTTTGCAGGATACTCTCCCTTTAGAGTGGCTGAAAAGGTTCCCGGATATGAATTTCTCAGCACAGAAAGAGCTATTGCAGTTAGCTATTCAATTTGGTAATCGTGAAGGGCTAAAAGGGTTAGTTCACCAATATTGTAAAAAACTAGTTGATATGGAGCCAGCGTTAGAAGATATTGAGATAACATTTAAAAGAAATTTTTGGTTTGCTCATGCCTTTTATTTGTTGAATGAAAATTATGAACCTTTTTGGCAAGAATTAATTAAAGATGCTGATAGTATTTTTATTTTAGAAGATCATTTTGGCTCTTTTGGAGATTATTCAAAATGGATAAGTCTTTCTTCTATAAAAATAGAGTTAATCCTGAATTCTTTTATTGACCAGTGGCAAGAAGTTCATTTGCCTAGTATGCATGGTTCGGATAGTCCACCATCAGAAAAAGCTTATCGTTTTTTAAGTGGACTAATTTATAAATTAGAAGGAAATGATGAAGATAATCCAGTGCCAGTTATAGATCGCTTATTGCAGGATGTTCGCTATACAAAATTTTATACTAGTTTAAAGAGTATTAGATTTAATTATTTGCGTAAGACAGTAATTCAAAACTTCCAAACTCCAACCGCTGAGCAAATTGTACACTTATTAGATAGAGATGAAATTATCAGTGTTGAAAATTTACGTGCAATTGTATTGGAAGAACTTCAAGCCTATCAAAATGATTTGAATGGACATGATATTTCTACAAAATCAATTTTTTATCACGGAGAAATGAATATCACCAATCGAATTGATGAAAATACTGCGACCCAGCGTATTGCGGAACGTTTAAGATTACGTCTTGAAAATAGACAAGTAATTCCTATTCGTGAAGGTTATATGAAAGATGATAATCGTTGTGATATTGTTTTTTCTAAATTAATTAATGGAAGAAGAAAAATTCTCCCTGTCGAAGTAAAGGGACAATGGCATCCAGAACTTTATTCTGCATTTGACTCCCAATTAAATCGTTTGTATGCCATCCATCCTGATGCAGAAGGACAAGGTATTTATTTAGTATTATGGTTTGGTTCCGATGAAAAAGTTGCCAATCGAAAAAAACATGGCATAAATAGCGCAGAAGAATTATATCTAAACATTCAAAAACAAATACCTGAAGAATTAAAACATCTAATGGATATTTTTGTTTTAAATTTAGCTATATAACATCATGAATAAGGCATGCCGTCCGAAATTTTCAGACGGCATTTTTTCTCATTCTACCCCAAGCCACCCTTTCAACACCTTAATTTTCCCCATTGCCGTACTTTTCGAGCGATAAACTAAGTAATAAGACAATGCTACCAAACAGTCGATGTGGGGAATATCGCTTGGATCTCAACCACTGGCTGGCTCGCAAGCTGATTCCGGCGTGTTGGTTAATTATCGCCGTTTGCGGCGCGTTCGCTTTTGTGCAACGGGATTTACTGCCTTATTTGTTGATACAAGTCGACTTCGCCTATTTTAATCATGACGAATCGCAAGCGGTCTTTTATGTCGATTTTTTTGCAATATTGATCGCCGTTGCCTATACCACCCGCATTGCCGTGTGGGCGGTGTTTTTCAGAACAGGCTAAATTTTCCGTTACTCACGAGTTTCAATAGAAGCACAGAGAAATTCGCAAAAGATTTTACTGATCCGACCGCTTGTAAACGGCAGGTTTAACGCTGCCGTTGCCAAAACGCCACAGCCTGTTTTTCCCAGCCTTCCGCCGTCGTTCCCGTACCCAATGCGAAGCCGTGTCCGAGGTTTTTATAGAGATGGAATTCAGTCGGCACGCCCATTGCGTTGAGTTGCTCAATACGGCGTTTCATCGTATTCGGAGAGGCAATGCCGTCCTGCTCGCCGATGGCAACAAAAGTCGCTGGTTCGCCTTGGCGATTGTAATCGCTATGTCCTGTGTAGAGCATAATGACACTGCTCGGTTTAGAATTTGCTTCGGTTCCAAAAGCCTGTGTGCCGTAAGAGCCAATATACGCCGCCATTCTCGCTCCGGCGGAGGCGCCCCATACGGAATAGCCGTTAGGGTCGACTTGTAACCTTTTTGCATTTTTTCGCACGAATTCGACCGCTTGAGCCATATCTTCGGTGGCGATTTGTCCGCCCATGCCCGCCCGATATTTCACGACAAAGGCATTATAGCCTTGTTCGGCACGTGCCAGCATTTTATTCAACGTCTCGGTTACCACCTGCGGTGAAATATGGCTATGGTAGGGCATTAACCGCTCGATCTGCTTTAGGCGTAAGTTCGGTTCATTGCGGTTATCATCCCAAGGCAATAGGCGTTCGGCAAAGCCTTGAAATGCAGAGTGAGTCAGAATGTCGTTTATACGGCTGTCTGTTGTAAACGGTTGGGCGAAAAGGGGCGACTGTACACACATCAGCGCACTGCCCAGTAAGCATAGTGGAATATTTTTCATGTTTCTTCCTTATTTACTCATTTGAATGATAACGACACCGCTCAATAACACCAGCAAGCCCAGCAAACGCCACAGGGTGAAATCATATTGCGGGGCTGAGAACCAACCGAATGTATCAATGAACGTTCCTGTAACGACTTGTCCTAAAATCGGCATAATCGCCGTTTGAACACTGCCCAAACGAGGGAAAATCAAGATATTGACCGTCAGTCCGAACATCGCCAACAAACCGCCCAACCAAATCCACCAAGGTGATTGGTTTAAGGTTTCAGCAGAAACCGCAAGCGGTTCGTTTTGCACGAAAATCAGCAAAGTCAACAAAATAGAGCCTACGCCAAAAGCGATAAAAGAGGACAGCAACAGCGATACCACGTTTTTGCGTAACACCGAGTTCATCCCTGTTTGAAAGGCTATTCCCATTCCAACAAGCACCCCAATAGGGGCAGCTAATAACGAAATCATTGTTTTTCTCCGATAAATTGCGTTAAGAGAATTATAATTCGCAAGGATTGTGTTGATTAGATAGGATAAATTGAATGGGTTATTGAGTGTAATTCAATAAAGATAGAAAACAACTGAAAATCGCACCGCACTTTCAACGATATTTATCCAAAAAACGATAGTAATTCGTGCCGATAAATAAGGCGGCTTTTTTCGCCAAACGTCCGCCGCGTACGGTGGGTACTTTGAGAACTTCAAAGGTTCTCAGCCGTTCATCATTGCCTAAAATCGCTTCCGCAATGATACGTCCCGCCAGCCCGGTTAAGGCTACGCCGTGACCGGAATAGCCTTGGGCGAAATAGATATTCGGCGCAATACGCCCGAAATGCGGGTTGGCGTTAATCGTCATATCAATCGGTCCGCCCCAGCCGTAATCTATTTTGGTCGTTTCCAACTGTGGAAACACTTTGAGCATATTACGCCGCATGGTTTCCACCATATTTTTATCGGAACTGGAATCACTGCCGAACAACAAGCGGTTATCGGCACTTAAGCGGTAATAATCGAGCAGATAGTCGTTGTCGCATACCGACATTCCGTTGTTAATCAAACTGTCCGCCATTTTCTGATCCAACGGCTCCGTCGCAATAATAAAACTTTCCACCGGCAGAATTTTTCTCGCAATGCCGTGATGAATACTATACGGCAGCGCCGTAATATAGGCATTGGTTGCCAACACCACGTCTTTCGCCGTTACCGAGGCGGTTTCGGTACGCACTTTTACCTTTGCCTTGCCGATACGTAAACCGATGACCGGCGATTGTTCGTAAATTTGTACTCCTAAATCCAAACAGGCTTTGGCTAATCCCAAGCAATAATTAAGCGGGTGTAAATGTCCCGAATTGCTGTCGAACAAACCGCCTTGATAAATTTTGCTGCCCAGATATTTTTCCAGTTCGCTTTTATCCCACAATTGCATATTGCGATAACCGAACGTTTCGCGGCAGGCTTGTTCCACGGCAATTAAATCCTCCATCCTGCGCGGATTTAAGGCAAGGGTGGCGTAGCCTTTTTTCCAGTCGCATTGAATTTGATATTTTTTAATACGTTCATCAATAATATCAATGGCTTCCAACGACATATTCCACAGCTTGCTTGCCGTTTCAAAACCGACTTGTTTAATATATTCGTCAATGCCGTCTTCAAAGCCGTTAATTGCCTGACCGCCGCTGCGTCCCGACGCACCGAAACCGACGCGCGCGCCTTCCAACACAATAACGCTTTTGCCTTGTTCCGCCAGTTCAAGGGCGGTGGATAAACCGAAGAAGCCGGCGCCGATAACGCACACGTCGGCAGATTGTTTGCCGTTCAACGGCGGAAGTTCAAAATGAATATTACGGGTGTCCGAATAGTAGGACTTGACGTGATCTTGATAAGAATATGTAAGCTGCATAACATATTAATAAGTAGTGGATTTAGTTGATCTTACTCCTCTTGCCGATAGCGGTCAATCTTACGTTGAACGGGAAATACGATTTTACAAAACGGCAGAAATTTCGACCGCACTTTATGACGAAACAAACCTCAAAATACCCCTTGAGTTTTATTTTAAATCGCGTATCTTTAGGCGGTTCGTTTTTATTAAACGGACAGTCTTAATCAAGCTAAATTTAATTTAGCGCCTTTCAAAATTCGGAGAAAAATATGAAACAATTGTTTGCAAGTTTTGCGACCTGTTTTACTGCCTTGGGTGTCTTACTCAGCTCAGCTACTGCGTTCGCCAACAATACCTTTAAAATCAGCGCCATTCCTGATTACAACGCCACAGAAATGACCCGTTCTTTCGACAGCTTTGCCGAATATTTAAGCAAAGAAACCGGCTTAACGGTGCAATATGTGCCTGTTACCGATTATGCCGCCGTAGTGACGGCTTTCCGTCGCGGTGAAATTGATTTGGTTTGGTTCGGCGGCTTAACCGGCGTTCAAGCCCGCGCCAGAGTAGCGGGTTCGGAAGCCATCGCACAACGTCCGCAAGATGAAAAATTCCAATCCGTCTTTATCAAGCAAAAAGGCTTGGACGGCGTGAAGGATATTAAGGACGTGAAAGGTCATACCCTGGCTTTCGGCAGCGAAAGTTCCACGTCCGGTCATTTAATGCCGCGATTTTTCTTAGCGGAAGCGGGAATTAATCCTGAAAAAGATTTGGATGCACAGCCGACTTACAGCGGTTCTCACGATAAGACTTACGGTTTGGTGGAAGCGGGCACGGTACAAATCGGCGCGGTCAACAAACAGTATTGGGATAAAATGGTGAAAGAAGGCAAAGTGGATCACAGTAAAGTGGAATTATTCTACACTACGCCGGAATACTATGATTACAACTGGACCATCAATTTGGTGGATAAAAAATTCGGCGAAGGCACCAAAGAGAAAGTAAAAGCGGCGTTATTAAAAGCCGACGCGACAAGCTCCGCCGTGATGAATTTGCTTTCCGCCGAGAAGTTTATCGCCACCGACAACGATAACTACAAAGATATTGAAAAAGTCGCCAAAGAGTTGAAGTTAATTAAATAATCGTTGTTCTACGGATGACGTACATTTGCCGTGCGTCATCAGATTAATTCGTTATGATGTCGTCATATCTTCTTTCCGTGCAAAATGCCGGTAAACACTTTGACAATAAAGTCGTTTTGGAACGGATTTCGCTCAATATTCAAGCGGGCGAAATCGTCGCTTTGGTTGGTCCGAGCGGTTCGGGCAAATCCACGTTAATGAATACGATTATGCGTTCCGTCGAATTATCCGACGGCACCGTTTTGCTTGATAATAAAAACATTCGTGACTATCGCGATAACAAAGAATATGCGCAAAAAGTCGGAATGTTGCATCAACAGTATGATTTGGTCAAACAACTGGAAGTAATTCACAACGTACTTGCCGGCAGGTTAAACCGTTGGGGATTATGGCAATCTCTGTTGTCGTTGTTGAAACCGCAAGAGCGTCATCTTGCCGAACAAGCGCTTGCCGCCGTCGGCTTGTCGGATAAAATCGATCGTCCGACCACCGAACTGTCGGGCGGTGAGCAACAGCGGGTTGCAATCGCCCGTTTGTTAGTGCAAAACCCGATGTTGATTTTAGCCGACGAACCTGTTTCCGCCCTAGATCCCGTTAATGCACAAAATGTATTGGCGTTGTTGACCAAGTTGGTACGCGAACAAGGCAAAACCCTAATTGCCAGTATGCACTCGGTAGAATATGCAAAAACGTATTTTGATCGAATGATCGGCATTAAAGCGGGCAAAATTGTGTTTGATTTGCAAACGGAACAGGTCACTCAACAACAACTCAACGCTTTATACGGACTGGTGCAAGATGAAAACGCCACTTAACCAACGTCGTAATTTCCTCACCGCCGTGTTGATAATTGCGTTTGCATTGAGTCTGTTCGCCGTAAACAAGGAAAAAGGCATTATGCACTCCGGCGGCTGGGCGACCTTACAAAGACTATTCGCCAGCCTGTTACGTCCCGATTTCTCTACGGAATTATTACAACTGGCGTTTGAATCCGCCCTACTGACTTTTGCTTATGCCTTAATCACACTTTCCTTAGCATTGGTCGGCGGTTTTTTATTAGCGCTTTTCGCTTCCGGCGTGTTGCTTAAATCCACGCTGATACAAGCCGCCGCAAGAGCCGTTCTCGGTTTTTTACGTGCCATTCACGAGCTGATTTGGGCGTGGTTTTTTGTCGCCGCCGTAGGGTTAAACCCCATCGGCGCCGTATTCGCCTTGGCGATTCCTTATTCGGGCTATCTCGGCAAAATCTTTGCCGATACATTACAGGGCGTACCTTATAAACCGATTGCCGCTCTCAAAGAATCCGGCGCCACACCGTTGCAGCTGTTGATTTACGGTTATCTGCCACAGGCGCTACCTACTATGTTGAGTTATACCATGTATCGCCTCGAATGCGCTATCCGTTCGTCTTCCGTGTTGTCTTTCGTCGGATTGGGCGGAATCGGAATGCAAATTCAACTTGCCTTGCAAGACTTAAAATACGAACAGGTATGGACGTTTTTAATTTTTCTAGTCGGGCTGATTATTTTTATTGACCGTTGGAGTTATGCGGTAAGAAAACGGGTGAACGCATGAAAACTTGGTTGCAACATTTTGATCGGCATTTTATTAAATATTCCTTTTGGGCGGTATTGGCGCTGATTGCCTGTTCGTGGTTGTATATTCTGAAAGATCAGCCGAATGCGTTAGCCGATTTGTTTCGCCCGGAAAATTGGGATTATTTGCTTGAATTCGTGCAAGGAATGCTCGGTATCGGTGAAGAACTTCCCGCCTATCTTGATCCCGATATGTGGCGCCAAGCCCTTATACTGACTTGGGAAACTTTTGTGATGAGCATTCTGGCGACCGGGATGGCCGCGTTTGCCATGTTCGTATTCGTACTCCCTTCCGCCCGTAACGTGGTACGCGGCAAACTGGGGTTTAAGGTTCGTTGGTATCACAAAGTCGCCTATCATCTCAGCCGTTTTTTATTTTTATTCAGCCGTGCCGTGCCCGAGTTAATGTGGGCGATGATTTTGGTTTTTATCTTCAAACCGGGAATCCTGCCCGGCGCTTTGGCACTTGCCGTGCATAACTTCGGCGTATTAGGCAAATTGTGCGGCGAAGTGATCGAAGATATGGATGAAAAACCCATTCGCCATTTGGCGCAAAACGGCGCATCGCAAACACAAATGCTGTTTTACGGTATTTATCCGACCGTAATGCGCGCGTTTTTGAACTACATTTTATACCGTATGGAAAACATTATACGCGCCACGCTGATTGTCGGTTTCGTCGGCGCAAGCGGCTTGGGGATGCAGTTTAAACTGGCGATGAGTTTTTTCCATTACTCCGAAATCACCCTTTATCTGCTGTGCTATTTGCTTTTGGTGTACGTCACGGATTTGTTATCTGCGTGGGCAAAGAGTTATATCGCCGAAAAAGATTAAAAGTGCGGTCGGTTTTTGCCGTATTTTGTAAAAACATTTCCCCCCCCCTCATCGGTATTGATTGTTTAATCCATACCTTACGCGCACAAAACTGGACAGTGGATGTCTTGGAACTGGAACAATCCGCCTCGCCGTTTTTGTATGCTATGGAACAAATACACAATTTATCACCGTCATTAATTGTCGTTGCGTCCTATTTCACGGAAGATATTATCAATTTCTATACGGAATTCAGCAAACAACCGAGCAATGCGATTATTTATTCCATATATGCTCCCTCCGCGCTGTTGCCTCACCAACAAATGTGTGAAGGCGTATTGTGGGCGACAACCACCGGCTTAAGCGCCAATCACGTCGGGCAATGTTTTCATCAACATTATCAGCGTTTTTTCGGGCACCAACCGAGTTATTCACAAGCCAGCGTAGCTTACGATCAAGTGCAGATTCTAGCGAATACTTGGCGGCATACGGTATCGCCGCGAAATTTTAAAGAGGTATTGAGCGGTATACGCTCCCTTGCTTACAACGGTGTCAACGGAACTTATTACTTCGGTGCGGATACTCAAATCGGACTCACTTATCCCGACGATACTATGGATTTGTCCATCAGCCAGCCTCATCTTATCTTTCAAATTCAACAGGGTAAAAGCAAGGTGATTGCCCCAAGTTTGTTTGCGGAATCCGCATTTCGGCTGCCGCCTTGGTTTAAACTGAAATAACCCGTCTTATATCACGCCTATTGTGAAATACGTATTTTTACTTATTGAAATACCCACACAAAAAAATAGAATATTGCGTGAAAATACCTATAATTATGTATGCTTCATTTGTTTATGGTTGGGGGAAATATTCAAATGTCCAAATTAAAAAAATCACTTGCCGTATTGAGCCTGATGGCGGTCGGTGCGCTTGCCGTACTGGGTACGCAATATGTTATGAAAGAAACCAGCACGACGGAGTTTTGCGTCAGCTGCCACTCGATGACATACCCGAAAGAAGAATGGGAAGGCAGTATTCATTTTTCTAACCGCAAGGGTATCCGCGCAGAATGTGCCGACTGCCATATTCCGCAGGATAACGCCCTCCATTATTTGAAAGCGAAAGTGGTGGCGATTAAAGACGTATGGCACACTTTGGTTACCGATAAACTGCCGGATCAGGAAGCCTTTGAAAAACACCGTTTGGCAATGGCGCAATATGTTTGGGAAGATATGAAAGCCAATGACTCCGCCACTTGTAAAAGCTGTCACAGCTTTGATGCCATGGTATTGAGCGAACAAAAAGAAGCGGCTCAAAAAATGCATAAATTGGCGCAGGAAACCAACCAAACCTGTATTGATTGCCATAAAGGTTTAGTGCACTTTATGCCGGATGTACCGGTAGACAGCAGTGCGGCTTCCGGCGAGTTATCAAAACACGGCGGAGAATTTTCTGCCAATGATAAAACCCTTTATTCTTTAGCGATGACCAATGTTCAACTGGTGCAAAGCGGAGAAGCCCGCTTGATGCCTTATGCCGAATTAACGGAATGGAAAGAAGAAGGCGATAAAATTCAGGCGAAGATTAAAGGCTGGCAGCAAAGCGGTGCGGAATCCGTGGTTTATACCGGACTCGGACAACGCATTATGGTGGCGTTATTGGAAGACAGTGCGAAAGACAAAGTAACGGTTCTCAACACGCAATTTGATCAGGTTACGGGTTCGGATTGGAAAGAAATCACTTTTGACATCACGGTTCCGAAAAATGCGTTGACCGCTAACATCGCCGCACTTAACAGTTTCGGGAACAACTTAAACCAAACCCATTGTAGCGGTTGCCATGCCGCGATAGGGGCGGATCACTACACTGCGAATCAATGGATCGGCGTAGTGAATTCCATGAAAGACAGAACATCAATGACTGCCGATGATGTACGGGCGGTAACGATTTATCTTCAGCGTAATGCTAAAGATGTTGTGGGAAGCTCCCACTAACACATAAATCTTGGTTGATACAACGAAGATTTAATTACCCGACTCCGAGCCTGTTTTCCTAAGTCGTCGGATATGGAAACAGTGCCTGTAATCCGAATCAAAATGAAGATTACACATGGTGTGTTTAGAAATGAACCCGCCACTCCCCTTGGAAAGGTGTCGTAATTTAAACTTTCACAACATATTTGCGAAAGTAGCGGTTTAGCAGTAAAAAACCATTTTTATCCTTTTCTCAATTCGTTGAAAAAAGGAAAACCGCGTGCGATATCTTTTCTCTTCTTTTTGCAAATATATTTGTGAATTCTCATCAATGAGGTTTCAAATGAAAAAGCAAGACAAAATTAATGCCAGCCGTCGTGATTTTATTAAGCATTCTTCTTTGGGAGTAGCGGGCGCATCTATGGGTAGCGGAGTCGTCGGTTCTTTGATTTCCACCAAAGCGGAAGCGGCGGAATCAAAAACCATTGTAACCGCCGCACACTGGGGACCGCTCGGTGTTGTCGTTGAAAACGGCAAAGCGGTAAAATCCGGTCCCGCCATCCCTGCGCCAATCGAGAATGAATTACAATCCGTAGTAGCGGATCAGCTTTACAGCGAAACGCGCGTGAAATATCCAATGGTACGCAAAGGCTATTTAGAAGGAAATAAAGATACTACCCTACGCGGACGCGACGAATGGGTGCGCGTGTCTTGGGATAAAGCCTTTGAATTAGTGGCGAACGAAATTAAACGCGTACGCGAAAGCAGCGGCCCGACAGGTATCTATGCCGGTTCTTACGGTTGGTACAGCTCAGGTGCCTTGCACGCAGCGCGTACATTATTGCACCGCTACTTAAATTTAACCGGCGGTTTTGTCGGCTCCAAAGGCGACTATTCAACGGGTGCGGCGCAAGTGATTATGCCTCACGTCTTGGGAACAATTGAAGTCTATGAACAACAAACCAGCTGGGAAACGATTTTAGAATCTTCCGAAATTGTAGTGCTTTGGGGGGCTAATCCGTTAACTACCCTGCGCATTGCTTGGACATCCACCGACCAACAAGGTATCGAATATTTCAAAAAATTAAAAGAAAGCGGCAAACGCGTGGTTTGTATCGATCCAGTGCGTAGTGAAAGCTGCGAATACTTAGGTGCGGAATGGTTACCGATCAACACCGCTACCGACTTACCGTTAATTCTGGGTATCGCGCACACTTTAGTGGCAAATGATAAACACGATAAAACGTTCCTACAAAAATACACCACCGGTTACGATAAATTTGAAGAATACTTATTGGGTAAAACCGACGGTCAAGTAAAAGATGCCGAATGGGCAAGTAAAATTTGCGGATTGCCGGCGGATGTGATCAAACAGTTAGCGACGGATTTTGCTTCAAAACGCACCATGTTAATGGGCGGTTGGGGTATTCAACGTCAACGTCACGGCGAACAGTCGCACTGGGCATTGGTGACATTAGCGTCCATGTTGGGTCAAATCGGTTTACCGGGCGGCGGTTTCGGTTTCAGTTACCATTACGCAAACGGTGGCGCACCGACTGCAACAGGCGGCATTATCGGTTCCATCACGGCGAATCCGTCCGTTCAGGCAGGTGAAAAAACTTGGTTGGATGAAACCTCCAAAGTTGCCTTCCCGGTAGCCCGCATTGCCGATGCCCTATTAAATCCGGGCAAAACCATTCAATATAACGGTACCGAAATCACCTACCCTGAAATTAAACTGGTTTACTGGGCGGGCGGTAACCCGTTCGTTCACCATCAGGATACCAACACCTTGGTGAAAGCCTTCTACAAACCGGAAACCTTTATCGTCAACGAAGTAAACTGGACACCGACCGCGCGTATGGCGGATATTGTGCTGCCGGTCACCACCAGCTATGAGCGCAACGACTTAACTATGTCCGGCGACTATTCAATGATGAATATTTATCCGATGAAACAAGTGGTTGAGCCGCAATTTGAAGCGAAAAGCGACTACGACATTTTCGCCGAATTATCCAAACGCGCCGGTGTAGATCAACAATTCACCGAAGGTAAAACGGAAATGGATTGGTTGAAAGATTTCTACAATACCGCATTTGAAGCGGCACGTAAGAATCGTGTCATTATGCCGAGATTTGAAAAATTCTGGGAAGAAAACAAACCGATCACTTTCAAAGCCAGTGACAAAGCGAAAAAATGGGTACGTTACGAAGAATTCCGTAACGATCCGTTGTTAAATCCGCTCGGTACGCCTTCAGGTAAAATTGAAATTTACTCCGATACCGTGGCAAAAATGAACTATGACGACTGTAAAGGTCACGCCACTTGGATGGTACCGGACGAGTTTGCGGGCAACGTCACACCGGAAGCGCCGTTGGCATTAGTCACACCGCACCCTTACTATCGTTTACACAGCCAGTTGGCGCACACTTCGCTACGTCAAAAATATGTCGTCAACGATCGTGAGCCGGTGATTATTCATAAAGAAGATGCGGCAGCGCGCGGCATTGCCAACGGCGATATCGTACGCATTTTCAACAAACGCGGGCAGGTGTTGGCGGGAGCCGTAGTTACCGACGGCATTATCAAAGGCACGGTGGCACTGCGTGAAGGCGCTTGGTATGACCCGGCGGACTTAGGTCAATCGGAATTACCGTTATGTAAAAACGGCTGTCCGAACGTGCTGACCCGTGATGAAGGTACGTCTAAACTTGCCCAAGGTAACTCACCGAACACCTGTATCGTACAGGTCGAAAAATTCACCGGTGAAGCGCCTGAAGTAACGGTATTTAAACAACCTAAACAGGCATCCTGATAGCTTCATTGCTTTATTAAAATCCCGATCCCATCGATCGGGATTTTTATATGCCTGACAAAACGCAACAAAAACCGACCGCACTTTTACTCGGAATAAATTTTTAATGATAATCCAAATTCCACCGTAATTTCTTAATCCGACTATGGTGTGACTAAGATTTTATGATAATCTGTCAGCACTATACCATTATTTGATTGGCTTCAAGCTAGGATAACAATATGCCTAAAAAGCACTTATCTTCCACGGAAAACCGTTCCGCTTGGGTTGTTTTCAGCGTGTTTTTAAAATTAGGATTAACCTCTTTCGGCGGACCAATTGCCCATTTAGGCTATTTTCATGACGAATTTGTCATCCGACGCAAATGGATCAGCGAACAAAACTATGCGGATTTAGTCGCACTATGCCAGTTCTTACCTGGACCGGCGAGCAGCCAAGTGGGTATCGCACTCGGACTTCTGCGTGCAGGTTATAAGGGAGCATTTGCCGCATGGGTGGGGTTTACACTCCCTTCGGCATTAGTGCTGACTCTTTTTGCATTCGGCTTTTTACACACCGGAGATATTATTCCTAGCGGCATCCTGCACGGCTTAAAAATTGCTGCCGTTGCCGTTGTTGCGCAAGCAATATGGGGAATGGCGAAAAATCTTTGCACCGATACTGCCCGCATATCCATTATGGCAATGGCGACTTGCTTGGTATTGTTTATTCCGTCCGTATTCGGACAAATCAGCGCAATTCTTTGCGCAACCTTTATCGGTCGTTTTTTGTGCCGTTCAACCAGCCAATTGACTGAAATTACCCCGCAAACCACACTGAAACCGCGTTCCGCCCTATTTTGTCTGACTTTATTCGTATTACTGCTTATCGCCCTGCCTTTTGCAGCCATCTATTCTCAATCCCTTGCCTTATTTGACACTTTTTTTCGCATAGGATCCTTGGTATTCGGTGGCGGTCACGTCGTGTTACCTTTATTACAAACCGAAGTAGTAACAACAAACTGGGTTAATCAAGAAACTTTTTTGGCGGGATATAGTTTGGCACAAGCCATACCCGGTCCGTTATTTACGTTTTCCGCTTTTCTCGGAACGACAATGAATATGGCGCCTAACGGTTGGCTAGGTGCGATCATTTGTCTCTGTGCAATTTTCTTACCGTCATTTTTACTGGTGATCGGTACTTTACCGTTTTGGCAAAATTTGCGTCGCAATACCGATATGCAAGCGGCATTAGCCGGTGTGAACGCCGCCGTCGTGGGTTTACTGTTGGCGGCGTTTTACCAACCGGTTTGGCTCAGTGCGGTTTTTAATGCCAAAGATTTTAGCTTGGCATTAATTACTTTTATTGCCTTAATGTTTTGGAAATGCCCTCCTTGGCTTGCTGTAATCAGCTGCGGAGGAATGGGATGGCTAATAAGTTAAGACGTTTTTAAATCGGTTTCTCAAATAAAGCTTGAAGCCTTTATCCGTTAAGGAAATAGTACGGACGGCATTCATTACAAATCGTAAAAAAGCTTATGCTGTTTTTCTGTAACACACAAAAATAAAAGTGCGGTCGATTTTCACGCTGTTTTACAAACAGAGAAAACCGACCGCAATAAAATACTATAACATCAATTACGCTTTTAACTTTACGGCGCACCCTTCCAAACGTTCCGCCAGCATCAGTTTGGCTTTTTGCAATTTATCACCGAACTTAGCATTGAACGCGGAAGACAGTTTTTGTACATACCGTTCGGCTTTGCTGCGTTTAGCGGACAAAATCTCTTTCGCTGCCGTTAATTTCGCTTCCGTTTCCTCAGCGGCAAACAAGGTTTTTGCCTTAT
>JBHBXR010000171.1:0-28254 GCA_041795785.1 Mesocricetibacter sp. | reverse complement strand
CCGAATGCGGATATTTTCCTCGGTTGCTCCGCCGCCGGTGCGCTAACGCAGGAAATGGTCAAAACCATGGGACCGAATCCGTTGATCTTGGCACTTGCCAACCCGAATCCTGAAATCACGCCGCCGGAAGCCAAAGCCGTGCGTCCGGATGCCATCGTATGTACCGGTCGTTCCGACTTCCCGAATCAGGTCAACAACGTACTTTGTTTCCCGTTTATTTTCCGCGGTGCGTTAGATGTTGCTGCAACCACCATTAACGAAGAAATGAAAATGGCGGCGGTGTATGCTATTGCCGACTTAGCTATGGCGGAGCAAAGCGAAGTGGTGACTTCCGCCTACGGCGGTACTGAAGTAGCATTCGGACCCGATTATATTATTCCGAAACCGTTCGATCCGCGTTTGATCGTTAAAATCGCGCCCGCAGTAGCTAAAGCGGCAATGGACAGTGGCGTGGCTACGCGTCCGATTGAAGATTTTGATGCTTATGTTGAAAAGCTTACACAGTTCGTTTACAAAACAAACCTGTTTATGAAACCGGTGTTTGCACAAGCGAAACTAAACAAAAAACGCGTCTTGCTTACTGACGGTGAAGAACCGCGCGTGTTACACGCCGTGCAGGAAATCGCCACGTTAGGAATTGCCACGCCGGTATTGATCGGTCGTCCCGAAGTCATTGCGCAACGGATTAAATCCTTAGGTTTACACGTTCAGCAAGGCGTCGATTATGAAATGATCAATATTGAAAACAACGAGTACCATCAGGAATGTTGGACAGCCTACTATGAATTAAGAAAACGCCACGGTATCACACCGGTAACCGCACAACGCGAAATGCGCACCAACCCGACTGTAATCGGTGCGACTTTACTTCATTTAGGTAAAATTGATGCCATGATTTGCGGTTTAATGGGATCTTATGCCAGCCATTTGGAAATCATTAAAAACGTTATCGGTACCAAACCGGGGGTTTCTACGTTAGCAACCGTGAACGGCTTAGTGCTGCCGAAAGGCAACTTGTTTATCACCGACACTTTCGTTAATTTGGAACCGACCGCACAGCAATTGGCGGATATCACTTTATTGGCGGCGGAAGAAGTACGCCGTTTCGGTATTGAACCGCAAGTAGCCTTGATTTCTCATTCAAACTACGGCGCATCCGATGATCCAAGTGCGGTCAAAATGCGCGACGTTTTATCATTAGTGCAACATCGTGCGCCGAATTTGATTATTGACGGTGAAATGCACTGTGATATTGCACTGTCCGCTCGTCTGCGCGAAACGATTATGCCGGACAGCCCGTTAAAAGATGCGGCAAACCTTTTGGTGATGCCGAATATGGAATCCGCGCGTATCAGCCTAAACTTGTTGCAAGGGGTGGAAACGCCGATTACGGTCGGTCCGATTCTAATGGGGGTCAACAAACCGGCACACATCATTACGCCGGTAGCTTCCGTTCGCCGTATTATTAATATGGTGGCGATTGCTGCGGTTAAAGCGCAACAAGATTAATTTCATCGGATATAGGGTTACGGACGTAACCCTATTTTTTGTCGAAAATCCGCATTTTTAATGATCTTAATCAATTTTTCTGTTAATATTTTGTTACTTTATTAACCTAGCTATCTACTTAAAAGGAAATGATTATGGCTTATACTCTCCCTGAATTAGGCTATGCCTACGACGCATTAGAACCGCATTTCGATGCGCAAACCATGGAAATTCACCACAGCAAACACCACCAAGCATATATCAATAACGCCAATGCCGTATTGGAAAGTTCGCCTGAATTAGCCGAATTGGCGGCGGCAGGTTGCCCGGGACAATTTATCTCTAATTTGGATAAAGTGCCTGCGGATAAGCGTACCGCATTGCGTAATAATGTCGGCGGCCATGTAAACCACAGCTTATTTTGGAAAAGCCTGAAAAAAGGCACTGTGTTACAAGGTGCGCTAAAAGCGGCTATCGAACGTGATTTCGGTTCCGTTGACGTATTTAAAGCGGAATTTGAAAAAGCGGCTACCACCCGTTTCGGTTCCGGTTGGGCGTGGTTAGTGATTCAAGAAGGCGGCAAATTGGCGGTTGTTTCAACAGCTAACCAAGATTCCCCGTTAATGGGTAAAGAAATCGCCGGTTGCGAAGGATTCCCGATTTTCGGTTTAGACGTTTGGGAACACGCTTACTACTTAAAATTCCAAAACCGCCGTCCGGATTACATTAAAGAATTTTGGAACGTCGTGAACTGGGATTTTGCCAACGAGCGTTTTGAGAAAAAAGTCGCAAATTGCGGTTGCAATGCGAAATAATCAAATTAATGGTGTAAAAAACCGTGCTTAAATCAGGCACGGTTTTTTATTATTAACTGAAACTACTTACCGATACAAAACGAACTGAAAATATTGCTCAATAAATCATCGGATGTAAATTGCCCGGTGATTTCACTTAGCTGAGCTTGTACCAAGCGCAATTCTTCCGCCAATAATTCGCCCGCACGGAATTGGGTTAATTGCAGATGTCCGTTTTGCAAATGCCGCATCGCTCGTTCTAAAGCCTGCAAATGGCGACGACGGGCGAGGAAACCGCCTTCCGTACTCGTTTGATAGCCCATTGACTGTTTCAGGTGTTCACGCAGTAAATCAATGCCCTGTTGCGTCTTTGCCGATAAACGGATGACCGTGTAACCGTTTTCTTCGTCGATACCTTCATTTTCACCGCTTAGATCCGCTTTGTTACGAATAATAGTCACCGGCAGATTCGGTGGTAATTTCATTAAAAATTCCGACCGCACTTTTGCCAAATCCCGATTGTCGGCATCCGTACCGTCTAACATCAACAATACGCGATCCGCTTGTTCGATTTCGTTCCACGCGCGCGTAATGCCGATCCGCTCCACTTCATCGGTCGCATCACGCAATCCTGCCGTATCAATAATATGCAACGGCATACCGTCGATATGGATATGTTCGCGCAATACGTCACGGGTTGTACCGGCAATGTCGGTCACAATCGCCGCTTCACGTCCCGCCAACGCATTTAACAAACTGGATTTACCGGCATTCGGACGACCGGCAATCACTACTTTCATTCCTTCACGCAGAATGGAACCCTGTTTGGCTTCGGCGCGTACTTTATCCAATTGATCGATAATCTCATTCAGATGGCTTTCGATTTTGCCGTCGGCAAGGAAGTCAATTTCTTCATCGGGAAAATCAATCGCAGCTTCCACATAGGTGCGCAAATAAATGACCGAATCAACCAACTGATTGACTTTATTGGAAAATTCCCCTTGTAACGATTTCAATGCGGAACGTGCCGCCTGTTCGGAGCTGGCGTCGATCAAATCGGCAATGGCTTCTGCCTGCGCCAAATCCAATTTATCGTTTAAAAATGCCTGCTCGGAGAACTCGCCGGGACGTGCCAAACGCACGCCGTCCACTTGTAGAATACGCTTCAACAACAAATCCAGCACCACCTGTCCGCCGTGCCCTTGCAGCTCCAATACATCTTCGCCCGTGAAGGAATGGGGTGCTTTAAAATACAACGCAATGCCTTGATCCAACACAGTACCGTCCGCCTCTTTAAAAGGCAGATAATGGGCTAGGCGCGGTTGTAATGCTTTGCCGAGTACGGCGCTCGCCACATTCGTAGCAAGCGGACCCGATACGCGTAAAATGCCGACACCGCCGCGACCAATCGGCGTAGCTTGCGCCACAATAGTTTCTTTCATCATAAAACGCTCTCAAAATACACCGCACTTTTGTTTGGTTTGAGACGAAAAGTGCGGTCGTTAAATTTATCTTTTTTCCATAAAATAAAAGGTATCAGACGATACCTTTTATTTCTTTAATCAATTACTTATGACGGGAATGTAACCCTTTTTTCTCCAGTACGCGGTAAATCCATTGCTGTTGTACGATGGTAATCAGGTTGGAAACCAACCAGTACAACACCAAACCTGCCGGGAACCACAGGAAGAACACCATGAAGATCAACGGCATAAAAGTCATCACTTTTTGTTGTACAGGATCCGCGACCGGTGTCGGTGACATTTTTTGTAATAAGAACATCGAACCGCCCATCAAAATCGGCAGAATGTAATACGGGTCTTGTGCCGATAAGTCTTGAATCCAACCGAAGAACGGTGCGTGACGCAATTCAACCGCTTCCATAAAGGTCCAGTATAATGCGATGAAAATCGGCATTTGTAGCAGAATCGGTAAACAACCGCCCAACGGATTAACCTTTTCTTTTTTATACAATTCCATCATTTCTTGGCTCATACGTTGGCGATCATCACCGAAACGCTCGCGCATTTCCTGCAGTTTCGGTTGTAACATACGCATTTTCGCCATTGAGGTGTATTGCGCTTTGGTCAACGGATAAAGAATCGCTTTCACCACTAAAGTGACGCCGATAATCGCCAAGCCCCAGTTGCTCACGATGCCTTGAATAAAGGTTAACAACCAGAACAACGGTTTGGCAATAAACCACGCCCAACCGTAGTCGATTGTTAAATCCAAATGATTGGCTACGCCCGCCATTTGGTCTTGTAATTTAGGTCCGGTCCATAACGAGCTTTTAATGGTTTCCGTCGCGCCGTTCGGAATAACCGTCACCGGGCCGCGATAACCGATAAAGCCCATACCGTTTGCGGTATTGGTATAAAGTTGGTTTTCCGCATCTTGATTCGGGATCCAAGCGGAGACGAAATAATGTTGTAAAATCGCCGCCCAACCTGCTTTGGTATTAACGGAAAGGTTGGCTTCCTTCATCTCGTCAAAACTGTATTTTTTATAATTGGTTTCGGAAGAGGAATAAGCGCCGCCGGTGTAAGTCGGCATCGCCATACTGCCGGTATCCGTAACTAAGGTATGTTTTAACTGACCGTAAGGCTGAACTTCAATAGCATTACCGCTTTGGTTCTGAATTTCATAATTGACTTCCACGTCGTAAGAACCGCGTTTCAATACGAAAATTTTACGATAAATAACCCCGTCTTTTTCCAACGTTAAAGGCACGCGTAATTCATTTTGGCCGTCTTGCAGAACAAATTCCTCACCTTCTACTTGGTAAGCGGCGCGACCGGCAGAACTGTCGATACCGTTTTTGCCCACCAAACCGCTTTGCGCGACGTAAGTTTTGTCCGCTTTATTCTGTAATAAGACGAAACGTTCGGCGGAATCCAATTCGGCCGCATACTTAAGCAAGTTAGACTCGACTACATCGCCGCCTAAGGTATCCACGCTTAAACGGAACATATCGTTTTTCAAGGTAATCACACGACCTTTCGCTTGCGTATCCACTGCTGCGGCAGAAGTCGTGCTGTTTGGCGTTTCTGCTTGTTGTGTAACGGTTTGTTCAGTCACTACAGGTTTTGGCGTATGATAATCAAGCTGCCATTGCTGATATATAAGCACTGAAACAAGAAGAAGCCCTAGGGCTAATAATAAACTACGTCTGTTATTCATTATTTATTCTCTTGGTTATTATCTGTTTTCGGCGGCACAGGGTCGTATCCGCCGGCATTCAAAGGGTGACATTTTAATATACGTTTGAGTGTAAGCCAACTACCTTTTAAAGCACCGTGCGTTTTTATTGCTTCAATACCGTAGCAGGAACAAGTGGGGATAAAACGACAACGCGGTCCGATCATCGGGCTGATTACTAATTGATAGAAGCGCAGCAGTTTAATTAAGATTTTTTCGCCAAGCGAATGTGACGTTGCCATAGTTTGCTTAATGTTTCTGTAAAAGTACGGTTATCCAAGTTACCTATACCGGTTTTTGCCACGATCACAAAATCGTAAGAAGGCAATTGATGCTGCAATAAACGGAAGCTTTCCCGACATAACCGTTTAATGCGATTACGCTCGTGCGCACGTTTTAAATGTTTTTTTGCTACGGTTAAACCCAAACGGGGATGTTCAAGATTATTCGGACGGGCAAGAACGGTAATTTCAGGACTGCCGGCACGTTGCGGCTGTTGAAAGACATATTTGAATTGTTCGGGAGTTAACAAACGTAACTCCCGCGGAAAATTCAGCTTAATCACGCAAGGGTGTCAAATTATGCAGATAAGCTTTTACGACCTTTAGCACGGCGACGGGCTAACACCTGACGGCCGTTTTTGGTTGCCATACGAGCGCGGAAACCGTGAGTACGGCTGCGTTTTAATACAGAAGGTTGGAATGTACGTTTCATAACTCTAATTA
The DNA here is from genome assembly GCA_041795785.1 of Mesocricetibacter sp. Taxonomy (GTDB): domain Bacteria; phylum Pseudomonadota; class Gammaproteobacteria; order Enterobacterales; family Pasteurellaceae; genus CAJPST01. Next base: position 22,046 of record JBHBXR010000171.1, on the reverse strand, counting down.
CCTAAATCAAAAAATTATTCTGTGTATGTTTTCTATGAAAAAACAACGGTTATTCAAATTAAGGAACGGAATTGTAATCATAAATTCATCGTTCGTCAAATCGGAATGGGCAAAATCGGCAATTATTTCACAATAAACAAAACCGACGCTGCCGGACAAAGCATAAAAGCGGTGGGGATTATACTTTTTTCCTATAAAATCTCAAGCAACCTTTTTCACATTTTTGTGCCATTTTTTAAAGATCTTTCATTGACTTTATTGTAGAATTAGCCGAAATTCGACCGCACTTTTTCGGTTTAAGTTTAATAATTTGTTGATAATAAAGATAAAAATGGAACATACCACTTCTTCGCTGTGGCAACACTGTTTGTTGCAATTACAAGACCAAATTTCTTCGACGGATTTCAGCACTTGGTTGCGTCCGTTGCAGGCAGACACATCCGTGCCGGATACAATGACTTTGTATGCGTCCAATGTCTTTGTTAAAAGCTGGGTGGAAAATAACTATTTGGCGCAAATTACTAAAATTGCGCAGGAGTTGAGTCGTAATCCGAATTTGATCGTTAAAGTTACCGAAGGCAGCAAACCCGTTGCGCAAATTGTTGCGCCGCAGCCGGTTGAAGCAACGGCGTCCGTACAAGACAATCCGTCCGCCGATAGCGCAATGGCAAATTCGTTCCGTTCCAATCTCAATCCGCAATATTTATTCGAAAACTTTGTCGGCGGTAAATCCAATGAACTGGCACGTTCGGCGGGATTGAAAGTGGCTAAGAAGCCTGGTGATCCGATGACTAATCCGTTGTTTTTATACGGCGGTACGGGGCTGGGTAAAACCCATTTATTACATGCCATCGGTAACAGTATCTTATCCGATAACCCTAATGCACGTATTGTGTATATCCATTCCGAACGCTATGTACAGGAAATGGTGAAAGCGTTAAAAACCGAACGTATCGAACAGTTTAAAAAATTCTATCGTTCGTTAGACGTGTTATTAATTGACGATATTCAGTTTTTTGCCGGTAAAGACGGGACACAGGAAGAATTTTTCCATACTTTCAATTCCTTGTTTGAAGGCGGTCGGCAAATTATTTTAACTTCCGATCGCATTCCGAAAGGCATTGAAAACTTTACCGAGCGTCTGACTTCCCGTTTCGGTGCGGGCTTGACCTTGCAAATCGAGCCGCCGGAACTAGAAACCCGGGTGGCAATTTTGATGAAGAAAGCGGAAGAAAGACAAATTCACCTGCCTGAAGAGGTGGCGTTTTTTATCGGTCAAAAATTACGCACCAACGTGCGTGAACTGGAAGGTGCGTTAAACCGCGTGCATGCCAATGCGGAGTTTACCGGTAAAACCATCACGATTGATTTCGTGCGGGAAACCCTGAAAGATATGCTGGCGTTGCAAGATAAACTGGTGACGGTGGAAAATATTCAGAAAATCGTGGCGGAATATTATCGGGTGAAGGTTTCCGATTTAAAATCCAAGAACCGTTCACGCTCTATTGCCCGTCCGCGTCAGTTGGCGATGGCATTGGCTAAAGAACTGACTAACCGCAGTCTGCCCGAAATCGGCAAAGCCTTTGGCGATCGGGATCATACCACAGTGTTGCACGCCTGCCGCACAATTGCCGCATTGCGTGAAGAAGACAGCAATATGCAGGAAGATTGGTCGAATTTGATCCGCACTTTATCCGCCTAAACCGCGTTTAGACAAATAACAGGGGAAAAATATGCAGTTTATCGTTGCAAGAGAACATTTGTTAAAACCGCTACAACAAGTCTGCGCCGTATTAAGCAGCCGTCCGAATATTCCGGTGTTGAATAACGTCTTGTTGCACATTGAAGACGGAAACTTAACCATTACCGGTACGGACTTGGAAGTGGAATTATCCACGCACGCTCAATTAACCGCCGGCACTAACGGCAAATTTACCATTCCGGCGAAAAAATTCTTAGATATTTGTCGCAGCTTGCCCGATGATGCGGAAATCAGCGTCAGCTTTGAAGAAGATCGCGCCATTGTGCGTTCCGGCAGAAGCAAATTCAATTTAGCCACATTACCGGCGGAGGAATATCCGAATCTGACCGATTGGCAATCGGAAGTGGATTTTACTATCGCACAAGCCACATTACGCCGTTTGATTGAAGCCACGCAATTTTCAATGGCAAATCAGGATGCCCGTTATTTCTTAAACGGAATGAAATTCGAGACGGAAGGCAATTTATTAAGAACCGTTGCTACCGACGGGCACCGCTTAGCGGTTTGCACTATCGCTTTAGAGCAAGAACTGCAAAATCATTCCGTCATCGTGCCGCGCAAAGGCGTATTGGAGCTTTCCCGTTTATTGGAACCTTCCGATCAACCCGCCCGTTTACAAATCGGCACCAATAATCTGCGCATCTGCTTGGACGGTATTGTATTCACCTCCAAATTAATCGACGGACGCTTCCCGGATTATCGTCGCGTATTGCCGCGTAATGCGGATCGTATTTTAGAAGCGGAATGGGAAACCTTGAAACAGGCGTTCGTGCGCGCCGCAATTTTATCGAACGAACGTTTCCGTAGCGTACGTTTGCAACTGAGCGAAAATCAGCTGAAAATTACCGCCACCAATCCTGAACAGGAAGAAGCGGAAGAAATTATCGACGTTTCCTACAACGGCGAAGAAATGGAAGTGGGTTTCAACGTCAGTTATATTTTAGATGTATTGAATGCACTGAAGTGTCAGCGGGTGCGTATGCGTCTGACCGACGCGTCATCCAGCTGCTTAATGGAAAACAATGAAGATTCCAGCGCCGAATATGTGATTATGCCGATGCGTTTATAAAACAGAGGAAATTTCGACCGCACTTTTATGGCTATTTCCCGTTTAATTATCGAAAATTTCCGTAATCTAAGCGCCGTGGATCTTGAATTTGACCACGGCTTTAACTTTTTGGTCGGTAAAAACGGTAGCGGTAAAACCAGTTTATTGGAAAGTATTTTCTATCTCGGTCACGGGCGATCTTTTAAAAGCTCGGTCACTACCCGTATTATCCGCTACGAACAACCGCATTTCACCTTGCACGGTCGGATTCAGGAACGCCAACATCAATGGTCGGTAGGGTTGCAAAAACTAAGACAGGGTAGCAGCATCGTTAAAATCAACGGCGAAGACGGCAATAAAATCGCCGATCTCGCTCATTTGTTACCGATGCAGCTCATCACACCGGAAGGTCTTACTTTGCTAAACGGCGGACCGGCGTTCCGCAGAGCCTTTCTCGATTGGGGGCTATTTCATCATCAATCCTATTTTCACGCCGCTTGGTCAAATCTGTACCGTCTGCTTAAACAACGCAACGCTGCTTTATTGCAAACCTACGATTACGGGCAGTTAAAAATCTGGGACGTAGAACTGACCAAATTGGCGCATCAAGTCAGTCAATGGCGGGCGGAATACGCAGAAGCCCTACGTCCTGAAATCGAACAAACCTGCCGGTTATTTCTGCCGGAACTGGAAATCAGCTTAAGTTTTCATCAAGGTTGGGAAAAAGACAGTGATTACGGCGAGCTGTTAAAACAAAATTTCGAACGGGACAAAGCCATCGGCTATACGGTTGTCGGTCCGCAAAAAGCGGATTTTCGTTTTAAAGCCAACGGCTTACCGGCGGAAGACGTGCTGTCGCGCGGACAGCTCAAATTATTGATGTGCGCCTTGCGTTTGGCGCAGGGCGAACATCTGATGGCGCAGAAAAATCGACATTGCATTTTTCTGATTGACGATTTTGCTTCCGAGCTGGACGAAAGCAAACGCGCGCTGCTCGCGGAGCGTTTACAAAACAGCGGTTCACAAGTGTTTGTGACGGCAATCAGCCAAGACCAACTGCAACAAATGCAACCCTCACAGCAGCGTGTTTTCCACGTGGAAAACGGCGTTATTCGCTAAAAGTGCGGTCGAAATTCTGACAGTTTTTGAAGCGACTTTTTCTCTTCGTTAAATAAATTCCTTTCAATATTTACCAACCGCATTAACTTTGTTAGAATTCGAAACCTAATTGAAATTCATTCTCAATAAAATTTACATAGATTTAACATTTCAAGGATTGCACGATGCCCGCATTATTTCATTTCTTACAACAATATATCGATTACATTATTCTCGGATTACTGGCTTTTATGAGCTTTATTATGCTTTGGTTGGTGATTGATCGCTTTATTTTCCTGAATAAAGTGAATGTTGCAGGTTACTCCAATATTCACGAACTGGATATTGATCTCACCCGTCATCTGACCGCCATTTCCACGATCGGCTCTAATGCGCCATACGTAGGCTTACTGGGTACGGTTATCGGGATTTTGTTAACTTTCTATGAACTGGGTAATTCCGGCGGTGATATTGATGCGGCGTCCATTATGGTGCATTTGTCTTTAGCGCTGAAAGCCACCGCGGTGGGGATTTTAGTCGCCATTCCGTCCATGGTGTTCTACAACGGCTTATGTCGCAAAGTGGAAGTTAACCGCTTGAAATGGAAGGCCTTGAACGGTCAGAAAAACGTAGGAGCGTAAGGTGAAAAAGTTTGATGAAATTAATATCATTCCGTTCATCGACATTATGCTGGTGCTGTTAGCGATTGTGTTGATTACGGCATCTTTTATTTCGCAGGGCAAAATTCAAGTAAATGTACCGAAAGCCGCCGCTACTGTTGCGTTTAAATCCGATGACTTGGCTAAATTACTGACCGTTACCGAAAACGGCGAACTGTTTTTTAACGATAAACCCATCAGTAAAGAAGCCTTAGCTGCGGAAATCGGCAATTGGCCGAAAGATCAAAAAGTTACGCTCAAAGTGGATGCCAAATCCTCTTTTCAGGATTTTGTTACTATCACTGATTTAATGGCGAAACACGAAATTAAAAATGTAGCCATCGTCACGATGAAAGACAAAGGTCAATAATCTATGCAAAAACGTCGTTCTTGGCTTGGTTTTTTCGGTTCGCTGTTTTTTCACTCAAGCATTTTAGCCGTGCTGTTATTGGCGTTTAAAACGAATGATGAATCGGCAAGTAGTCATGACGGTTTAATTTCCACCAATATTTCAATGGAAATGATGATGGCGACCGTTGCCGAAGAACCGCCTCTGCCACAGCCTGAACCGACTCCCGTAGTGCAACCTGAACCGATAGCCAAAGAAGAAGTGGCGGATCCGACCATAAAACCGGAACCGCCGAAACCGGAAAAACCGAAAGAACCGGAGAAGAAAGAAGAAAAACCGAAAGAAAAACCGAAGGAAAAAGAAAAGCCGAAAGAAAAACCTAAAGAAAAAGCGAAGAAAGTCGAAAAACCGCAGGAGGCGAGAAAAGATCTGCCGAAAGCCGAACGTACGGTAGAGGGTAATGCCAATGTCAATTCGCAGGCAACCACGTTGGCGAAGGCGACTACCAATAATCCAAACTTAGTCGGTAGCGGGGGAAGCGCCGATGAAAAAGCAGCTTACAGTAGCGCATTAAGGCGTGAAATTGAACGTCATAAAAGATACCCTCAACGGGCGAAAATGATGCGTAAACAAGGAACCGTGACCGTCAGCTTTAATATTGGTGCCGACGGTGCCATTAGCGGAGCTAGGGTTAGTAAAAGCTCCGGCAATGACGACTTGGATAATGCCGCCATACAGGCTGTGCAGAGTGCCAGACCAATCGGTCCGCGCCCTGTCGGTATGGGGTCGTCGATTAGTGTGCCGATTAACTTTACAATCAGATAATATGATTTACCCCTAAAAGTAGGAGTTAACTTTTAGGGGCAATTTTTATATGTGAGATGAAAATTGAGCGGATAATACTTCCATAAAAAATTAAGGCATAACAGCAAATATCAATAAGTTGCTACGATAGTTGGTTTAATTATGCCTCATCTGTCATTAGAACAACACGCGGGCTCGGATTGTGCCGTCGATGGCTTTTAATTTGGCTAACAAACCATCGGTATTTTCCGCTTCCACATCAATAACAACGTAGCCGATGCTCGGATCCGTTTGCAGGTATTGAGCGGCGATGTTGATGTTTTCATCCACAAAAAGTTGGTTGATTTTATTCAAAATACCCGGACGATTTTCGTGAATATGTAGCAACCGTTTTGCGCCGGTATGTTCAGGCAAGGATACTTCCGGGAAATTGACGGAAGACAGCGTAGAACCGTTGTCGGAATATTTGACGAATTTACCCGACACTTCCGCACCGATATTTTCCTGCGCTTCCGATGTTGAACCGCCGATATGCGGAGTTAATAATACGTTATCAAAACGACGCAACGGAGAAATGAATTCTTCGTTGATAGACGTCGGCTCTTGCGGGAATACGTCTAATGCCGCGCCGCGTAATTTACCTTCTTCCAAAGCTTTAGCCAATGCATTAATATCTACAACGGTGCCGCGCGCCGCATTAATCAAAATGCTGTCTTGTTTTAATTGTGCGATACGCTCGGCGCTCATCAAGTTCTTCGTGGAGGCATTTTCCGGTACATGCAGTGAAATCACATCGCAGCTTGACAGCAATTCTTCTAACGTGCGTACTTGTTCGGCATTACCTAAAGGCAGTTTGTTTTCAATATCATAGAAATAAACCCGCATACCGAGCGCTTCTGCGATCACGCTTAATTGCGAACCGATATGTCCGTAGCCGATAATGCCCAGTTTTTTACCGCGCACTTCATGTGAACCTGCAGCCGATTTGTTCCAAACGCCGCGATGTACTTCCGCATTAGCTTGCGGAATGTTACGCATCAATAACAGAATTTCACCCAACACTAATTCCGCAACGGAACGGGTGTTGGAAAACGGTGCGTTAAACACAGGAATACCGCGTTTTTTCGCCGCTTCCAAATCCACTTGGTTGGTGCCGATACAGAAACAACCGATAGAAATCAGCTTATTGGCGTGCGAAAGCACTTCCTCGGTTAGAAATGTGCGGGAGCGGATACCGATAAAATGCGCATCTTTAATGGCTTCGATCAATTCTTCACCTTCCAACGCCTTTTTGTGATATTCAATATTGGTGTAGCCCGCATTTTGTAACACGTCCACGGCACTTTGGTGCAAGCCTTCCAATAATAAGAATTTAATTTTTGATTTATCTAAAGAGACTTTAGTTGTCATATTTGCCTTCCTTAATGTTTTTATAAATTATCTGATTACTTTGGCGCCTTGCGGTGTGCCAACAATCACCGTATTCGCTGAACGTAACGCGAAAATACCGTTGGTGACGACGCCGGCGACGTTATTTAATTCTTTTTCCATTTCCACCGGATTCATAATGAGGAAATTGTGTACGTCAATAATCAGGTTGCCGTTATCCGTCACCACGCCTTCACGCCACTCCGGCGAACCGCCCAAAGAGACTAATTTACGCGCCACTTGAGAACGCGCCATTGGAATTACTTCCACCGGCAATGGGAATGTTGAGCCTAACACATCCACTTGTTTACTGCTATCCACAATGCAGATGAAATTTTTTGCCAGTGCAGCCACAATTTTTTCACGTGTCAACGCGGCACCGCCGCCTTTGATCATCATTTTCTGCGGATTGATTTCGTCGGCGCCGTCCACATAAATATCCAAGCTTGAGACATCGTTGGCGCTGAATACTTCAATACCTTGTTTTCTTAATAATTCTTCCGAATGTTTAGACGCCGCAACCGCGCCTTTGATTTTATCGCGCATTGAGCCCAAGGCTTCAATAAAACAGTTTACCGTCGAACCGCTGCCTACGCCGACGATACTGTCCGGTGTTACAAACTGCAAAGCGGCTTTCGCCGCCAGTTTTTTCATTTCCAGTTGATCCATTTTTTATCCTTGCGTTATTCTTATTTTTGATGGCACAGGTAAACGTTTGCCTGTGTAAAATCATAGAACGACACTTTAATACCATTCGGGATGAGAAACAAGTCTAGTCGGGCAAAAATTGTGCCAACAGTTCGTTAAGAAACAACTTGCCGTGTTCGGTGATTTGCCAATAATCTGTGTTTTCAACGAGATATTGTTGCTGAATTGCCCAGTCTATTTGATTTTGAACCAAACTTTGGGTTAAGCCGGTGAAGCGTTCGAATTCGCTTTTCGGCACGGGTTCCAACAGGCGAAAACGGTTCATAAAGAACTCAAAAGTGCGGTCGGATTTTGCCACGTTTTTTTGTTCGTACAGATATTCGCCGCGCAGATAACCTTTCGGATGTTTGGTTTTGGAATAGCGGATAATCTCGCCCACTTGATGCGGATTTTCAGTTGAAACAAAGCTCAGTTTGCCGTGAGCGCCACAACCGATGGCAAGATAATCGCCGAAGCGCCAGTAATTCAGATTGTGCCTACATTGAAAACCGGGTTTGGCATAAGCGGACGTTTCGTATTGTTGATAACCGGCGGTGGAAAGAAGTTGATGGCCTTGCTCGAAAATATCCCAAAGCGCATCGTCATCAGGCAGTGTCGGCGGACGGTAAGCGAATATCGTGTTCGGTTCAATCGTAAGTTGATACCAAGATAAATGCGGTGGTTCGAGTGCGATGGCTTGGCGTAAATCGTCCAATGCCTGTTCGACGGATTGATTCGGTAGCCCGTGCATCAGATCCAAATTAAAACTGCTTAGTCCCGAAACTTTGGCAAAACCGACCGCACTTTTGGCTTCCTGCGCATTGTGAATACGTCCCAGCGCCTGTAATTTTTCATCGCTGAAACTTTGAATGCCCATTGATATGCGGGTGACGCCGGCTTGCACATAACCTAAAAAGCGGTCTGCTTCCGCCGTGCCGGGATTGGCTTCGAGCGTGATTTCAATATCGGATGAGAAGGGAATGAGGTGTCGGATTTGGTCGAGTAAAAAAGCAATGCCGGGAACAGAAAATAAGCTTGGCGTACCACCGCCAATAAAAATTGAATGCAGTTTTCGATCTTCGACGCTGTCTTTAAAACGGAGGAGATCCTGTTTTAAATCGGCAATCAGATGTCGAATATATTCTGTTTCAGGAATGACACCCTTTTGTGCGTGCGAGTTAAAATCGCAGTACGGACATTTCTGCACGCACCAAGGAATGTGAATATACAAACTAAGAGGTGGAAGAATTAAATTACTCAAATGCTCACTCATCAGTGTATAACGATCATTATGCGGTTTATCTTCATCGCCGCAAGCTCATCACTGACGAGTGATATTGCAGTATTCACACGGCATTGCCTATAAAGTTTATGTTTATTCAAAAACCGTCTTATTTAGACACTAAGTGGCTTCTGATAGTGGTTAAAATATTTTGTTCGATTTGTGATTTGAATCGGTTGATTTCTTGATCAATGATGTCATCAAAAATCGGGTCAAGTTTGTCAATGATAGATTGTTTTAAATTTGCACGGAACAATTCTAAATCATCGTTTGATAATGGATTATTTGTAATGTTCATTGGTTTTACTCTCTCTACTTTTTCTGGTTGAACTGGTTGGGTGTTTTGTGCAGCCGGTGCCGGTTGTGGCGCTTTAACGGCTTCCGTTGCTTTTTCTGTTCTGCCGCCAAGGCGTTCTTCAGGCTCAATTTTTCCGCCGAAACGTTCTTCTTTTCTACCGCCGAGACGTTCTTCAGGCTCAACTCTGCCGCCAAGGCGTTCTTCTTTTTCTACATTCACTCTGCCAAGTCTTTCTTCTTGAACGTAATCTTGCGCTGAAGAAGCTTGTGACGTGATTAAAGACTCAAAATTAATATCGAAAACACGGTAGGTGTCATAAATTTTCGCCATCACTTCATCGTAAGTATTGCCGTCATAATCAATGATTTTTTCTACCATCGCAAACAACGGATTGTTTCTTAATGTCAGGTAAAAGGTGGCAATACGACCTTGCTGCAATTTGGTCAGCTTGTTGATTTCGTTCACGCCCGCATCGGTAATAAACTGATGGACTTTCGTCGGAATTTGACCGTAAGTATAAACACCGACGAAACGGCAGAAATCGACCTGATGCGTAATGATGATATTGCAGTTAATGTTTCTTAATTCATTATCAAAACCGTCGGCAAGGTGTAACGACGACAACAAGCGTTTAAATTGGGGTTCTTCTAACACGGTTAAATTATAAACGCCTTGCTCCGGGCTTATAGTGGTTAAAGGATTAATATGAGAATCCCAACCTTTCATCACATAGACAGTGACATCCCGGATGCCCAGCTGGCTATACGCGTTGATAATATCTGATTTATTCATTTTAACTTCTCCTAAAGTTAATCATAAAACACATAAAATTTAGTAGTTCGCTTGCCGCGGTATATGATTGCTCACCATCAGTTTGTTTACGACAATCTCAGCGTGTGCAAATTCCGTCTTAAAAACAACCTTTTTCCGACCGCACTTTTATTGAGGTTATTGCGATAACTTTTGTTTCAGTACGGCAAGCGCTCGCGCCCGATGTGAGATTTTTTTCTTTTCGACGGTTTCCAGTTCGGCAAACGTACAACCTTTCTCCGGACTGTAAAATAAGCTATCATACCCGAAACCGTTTTCACCTTTTTCTTCAAAAGTAATCACGCCCTGACATTCGCCTTCGGCAATAATCGGTGAAGGATCTGTCGCGTGTTGTAAGAAAACGATACAACTGACGAATTTTGCCTGACGTTGTTCGGTTGGTATGTGAGCAAGATCGCGCAATAATTTTTGGCGATTCTGCCCGTCGTCGGCATCGCTGCCTGCATAACGGGCGGAATACAGCCCTGGAGCACCCGAAAGTGCCTTAACTACCAAACCTGAATCGTCTGCAATCGCAGGCAAACCGGACATTTTAGCCGCATAACGCGCTTTTAAAATGGCGTTTTCAACGAAAGTCAGCCCCGTTTCCTCCGGACTTTCAATGCCGAGTTCCGTTTGTGCGATCACTTCAAAACCGAAGTCGTTTAACACATCGGACATTTCTTTTACTTTGCCTTGATTCGCCGTGGCGAGGACAACTTTTTGTTTCATCGTTTAACTGTTCGCCTGTATGCTGAAAGTGCGGTCATTATAGTGGATTTTTTTGTAAAATAGCGTCTTTTTTTGTAAATTTTGCTATAGTAAAGAAAAGTTATTTTGTTTATTGTAAGGTTGTTACGTTATGGAAAAAATCATTATTGATGAAAGTCAATTTGTTCGTACGATTTCGCGAATTTCTCACGAAATTATTGAAAAACATCAAAATTTAGATGATTTGATTATTGTCGGCATCAAGCGGCGCGGTGCTGAAATCGCTGAACTGATTCAACGTAAAATTGCCGACTTGACAAATAAAATGCTGCCTTCCATTGATTTGGATATTACTTTTTATCGTGATGATTTAGAATATGCGGAACCGACACAATCGCCGATTTATCACGGTGCATCGGATTTTATCAGTATTCAGAATAAAACCGTTATTTTAGTGGACGATGTGCTGTTTACCGGGCGAACGATCCGTGCCGCATTGGATGCGTTAGTGGATTTCGGACGGGCGGCGCGGGTGGAATTGGTTATTTTCGTCGACCGCGGGCATCGCGAACTGCCGATTCGGGCGGATTATGTGGGCAAAAACGTGCCGACCAGCCGTCAGGAGAAAATACAGGTGCGAACCATGAAATTCGACGGTTGTTACGAAGTGGCGTTGTTGTCAAAATAACGTGCTGATTTGATGAACCTTTTATGAAACGGATACTCTAAAGAGTAAATTTTCAACCTAACTTAATGAACGGAACAATATGAAAATCTCTCAATTAAAATCTATTTTATTGGCAGCAATAGGATTCTGTGTGATTTCAACCAATGTGCAAGCTGTTGAAGAACGGGTTGTCGCAACGGTTGACGGCGTACCGATTTTGGCGAGTCAAGTCAGAAGCGCTATGGGCAAACAGGCAAATACGGAAGGTAATCGTCAAAAAGCATTGGATAAAATTATTGATGATATTTTAGTGCAGAAAGCGATTAAAGAATCCGGCGTTAAAATTGATAACAGACAGGTTGAGCGCGTGATTGAAGGTATTGCCGCACAAAACGGTTTGACTTATGGTCAGTTGTTAGATGCGTTGGATTATCAAGGTATCACTTTAACTCAATTCCGCAATCAAATTGCCAATCAAATGTTGATGGCGGAAGTGCGTAACCGCAGCATCGGCAAAAATATTGACGTAACCCGTGAACAGGTGGAATCGTTAAGCGAGCAAATGTTGAAAAATGCGCAGGGCGCCAAAGTGATGGGAACGGAATATCAGGTGCGCCATATTTTGCTGAAGTTAAATCCGTTATTGAATGATGCGCAGGCAAAGGCGCAACTCACTCAAATTCGGGCGGATATTTTAGCGGGCAAAACCACCTTTGCCGATGCGGCGAAAGCGCATTCTAAAGATTATTTGTCAGGTGCAAACGGCGGTGATTTAGGATTTGCTTTTCCGGAAACTTATGCGGAACAATTCGGGCAAACTATTTTAAAAACCAAACAAGGAACGATTTCCGCACCGTTTAAAACCGAGTTCGGTTGGCATATTTTGGAAGTTATGGGAACGCGCGAAGGCGATAAAACGCAATACGCTTATCGTCAGAAAGCCTATGAAACGCTTATCAACCAACAATTAAAAGAAGAAGAAATCGATTGGGTAAAAGGTTTGCGTCGCGGTGCGGAAATTAAGTATTTAAATCAATAAAACCGTTATTTTGACGAAAATCCCAGCTTAGGCTGGGATTTTGCTTTATAATACGACCGCACTTTTTATCATCAGAATCAAAAAATATGAATTCAAAAACACATTTAGGACACACCGCCCGCAAACGTTTCGGGCAGAATTTTTTACATGACGAGAGCGTTATTCAAAATATCGTGGCGGCAATTTACCCGCAAAAAGATCAGTTTTTAGTGGAAATCGGTCCCGGTTTGGGCGCATTGACCGAACCCGTGGCGGAGCGGGTGGATCGTTTAACGGTGATCGAACTGGATCGCGATCTTGCCGAGCGCTTGCGTCATCATCCGTTTCTACATCAAAAGCTGAACGTGATTGAAAGCGATGCCATGCAGTTTGACTTCGCACGGTTGTATACCGATGAAAAATTAGCGGAAAAAAATCAGAAATTGCGTGTGTTCGGTAATCTGCCGTATAACATTTCCACTCCTTTGATGTTTCATTTGTTCGGTTATCATAATGTGATTCAGGATATGCACTTTATGTTGCAGAAAGAAGTGGTGAAACGTCTGTGCGCCGCACCGAACAATAAAGCTTACGGACGATTGACCATTATGGCGCAGTATTTTTGCCAAGTGATGCCCGTGTTGGAAGTGCCGCCGAGCGCGTTTAAACCGGCACCAAAAGTGGATTCTGCCGTTGTGCGTTTGGTGCCGCACCAAACATTACCCCACCCGGTGAAAGATTTATATTGGCTTAACCGCGTGTGCAGTCAGGCGTTTAATCAGCGTCGTAAAACTTTGCGCAACGCGTTATCCGTTTTATTTTCTCCCGAAAATCTGACCGCACTTTCCATTGATTTAAACGCCAGAGCGGAAAATCTGTCTATTGCCGATTACGTCCGTTTAGCCGATTGGTTGGCGGATAACCCGCCGATCGATGTGAACCCTAATGAAATAATTGAGGATTCGGAAGAATAATATGGCAACTTATTTAGTCGGCGATTTACACGGCTGCTACGATGAATTACAGATGTTGTTGGATAAAGTACGCTTCGATCCGACAGCGGATCGTTTGTATTTGGTCGGTGATTTAGTGGCGCGCGGTGATAAATCTTTATCATGTTTACGCTTGGTCAAATCACTGGGAAAGGCGGCGCAAACCGTGTTGGGCAATCATGATTTGCATTTGCTTGCCACGGCGTTCGGCATTAAAAAAGTAAAAGCCCGTGATCGGGTGGATGAACTCTTTGCCGCCCCTGATTTTGCAGAACTGATACACTGGCTGCGGCAACAACCTTTGTTGGTTCATAATGAACGTCTTAATTTTGTGATGGTACACGCCGGTATTTCGCCCGATTGGGATTTAACTACGGCGAAAGCCTGCGCCGCCGAAGTGGAACAAGTATTGCAGAATGGCGATTATCATCGCCTACTCGCACAAATGTATGACAGCCAGCCGGATCATTGGTCGCCGGAATTACAAGGGATTGAGCGTTTGCGTTACAACATTAACGTGTTTACCCGAATGCGCTTTTGCTATCGCGATCACCGCTTGGATTTTGACTGCAAAGCCCCCGTTGAGCAAGCGCCGGCGGAACTGTTGCCTTGGTTTGCATTGGACAATCCTTTGTACCAACAGGAAAATATCGTATTCGGACACTGGGCAAGTTTAGTGGATACACCGACACCCTCTAATATTTACGCTTTGGATACGGGATGCGCATGGGGCAACAGAATGACAATGCTACGTTGGGAAGACAAACAATATTTCGTACAAAGTGCGGTCGGAAAACGCGACGTTTTTTAGAGTATGCTGACATCAACATCCTGCCATCCGGTTAATACTCTGCTTCCAAAAGTTTCGCACTAATTTTATTGGTGCTTTTATTGGAAAATCCTTATTTTTACGTGAGCATTTTCATAGAAATTATCCGATTAAATTATATGCGGATATTTCCTGTTATTCTTGCATATGGATAAAAAATAAATAGAATAGTTCTCATTTATATATTAATGAGGCTGAATATTTATGTTAAAGATATTAAATAAACTTCTTTCATCTTCTATTTCGATGGCATTTTTAGTGATTTTAGGTTGGTCGGTTGCTTATTCCTATGGTTGGGGACAATCTTATTTCTACGGTTTTCCGTGGTGGTATGTAGATGTAGGTACAAGTAATGTGGCTAGGAGTTTGGCTTATGTTATTTGGGCTACTTTGATTCTTATAGTTGCCTATTTATTCGGTGTTTTTGGATTAACGAAAGCAAAGAGAATTATGTCGGAAAACTGTATAAGTTTATTAAGGGCGTATATTCTTTGTTCTATATTCTTTGTTCCTATCTTGATTGGGTTTATCTTGTTGATAGGAAAGGTAAATTATATTTTTTGTTTAGGGTATGTCATCCTTACGTTTGGCTTTACTTTGATTTCCAAAAATTATATTAGAGAGCATATTAACAATATTTCTATTAAAGTTGTCGTTAATTTTTTATATAGGAATAAGAATTATGTCATGTTATTTACATATTGTTATTTTGTCTTATTCGCTTTTATGATGGGGTATTTTAGACCTAATTTTAAGATAACATTTGATGTTTTAGACGTTCAAGAACAACCATATTATGTATTGGCAAAATATAGCGATACGTTTATTCTATCCAAGAGTATATATTCCAATAACGGTGATTTCTATATTTATAAAATTAGTCCTAATTCATTATGTCATATAAAAGTGGTTAATGTGGGAACGAAAGAATCATTAGTATCACTTAATTAAATTTAATACTAATTTGTATTTAGGGGGTATTTATGTATTATTTTACTATCTTCGCTATATTATTTGGAACGGATAACCCCATTTAAGATTAAAATAATTTGTGACCGTCTAAACGGTCACTTTTCATGGAGGAGAAGGGAGTTTGTGATACAGGTTAATTTTTAACGCTCATGCAGACTTTCCTTTACGGTTTCTTCCAGTGGACTTAATAAGTAGCTGATAACACTGCGCATTCCGGTTTTAATTTCCGCTGTCACAGCCATACCGGATCCGAGCATTATCTCTTTACCTTGGTTAGAAAGAAGGCTTTTTTTATCAATTTCAATTGTCGAATTGAAAACAGAGCCTAATTGAGGATGCTCAATGGCATCCAAAGTAATGTTCTTTACTTTTCCGGTTAAATATCCGTAACGGGTATAAGGGAAAGTTTCTACTTTAATGATTGCTTCTTGCCCTAATTCGATAAAACCGATGTCTTTATTTAAAATTAATGCGGTTACTTCAAGTTCATCCTCCTCCGGTGCAATAACCATGAGTGTTTCTGCAGTAGTAACTACGCCACCGACAGTATGTGTTTTTAATTGTTGCACGGTGCCGGATACGGGGGCTTTAATGAGTGAGGCAAGTTGACGTTGTTCGTTTTTTTCCAGCTCAAGTGTGAGTTGTTTTTCATTTTCTACCTGCTGTTTGAGTTTTTCCAATAAATCGCTCTTGAACTGTTGAGTTACTAATGCAAGATCTTCTTTAGCTTGTAAGAGATCATGCTCTAACTCATTAAATTTTGAACGATATACGGATAGTTCATTTTCAGCTTCAATCATTTTGTTCTCTTGTGACAACAACTCGTGTTTTGACAGCGCATTTTGTTTGTATAATTTTTTTAAATCTTTAAATTTTTCCCTTTCAATACGGCTTATTCCTTCAAATTTATGTATATAAGCCAAAGTAGTTTGTTTTTCCGCTTCTTTGCGTTTATATGCGAGAGATTTTTGTTGCTTTTGTTTTTGCCAAGTGCCGTATTGCTCTTCAATTAAATGAATGATGCGTGATTTATCGTTTTGAGAAATATTTCCGAATTTTGTCTGCTCAAAATCCAATAAAGGCAACATTTCATCTGTTATTGCTTTAAGCAAAGTTTCATAGCGGTAACGTTCTAATTTAGCCAAAGAAAGTGATGAGAGTGTCTTTTGTTGATCAGCTTCTGCTCCGAGTGCAGTTAAACTAATAAGTAATTGATCCTTCTCGACAAATTGTCCGTCTTTAACAAAAATTTCTTTTACTAAAGCATTTTCTATCGGCTTGATCTCTTTACTGCGACCACTAAATGCCAGCTTGCCTGTTGCAGTAGCAACAATTTCCACTTTACTGATGATTGCTAATATAATTGCTATCAGTAAAAACAGCATGATTAAATGCGTGATTAAGCGCGGTGTTTTTGATACGGGGGTTTCGATTAATTCTAAGTGAGCCGGTAGAAATTCACTTTCGTCTTTTTCTCTAATTGGGTGATCAAGCTGATCTCTGATTTTCCAAACTTCTTTCCATGTGGTTTTATAACGTAGAAAGAAGTCATAAATTCCAAGTATCCACAATTTCATAATTTAGTTTTCTTAATTTGCTTGTAATTGATATAAATAGTAATAAAGCCCGTTGTTGTCGGCTAAGAGTTCTTCATGTTTACCGTTTTCTACAATTTGTCCTTTTTCCATCACAATAATTCGATCGGCGATTTTTACGGTAGATAAACGGTGAGCGATGATAACAACGGTTCTGCCTTGGCAAATTTTTTGCATGTTATTCATGATGATGCGTTCCGATTCATAATCAAGCGCGCTGGTAGCCTCATCAAAAATCAGAATTTTAGGGTTATTGACCAATGCTCTGGCAATAGCAATACGTTGCCTTTGCCCACCGGATAAACCGCAGCCTTGCTCACCGACTATAGTGTTATAACCTTCTTGCAATTCGGAAATAAAATCATGCGCGCCGGCAAGTTTGGCGGCATGAACCACGTCTTCCATCGGCATACCGGGATCAGTTAATGCGATGTTGTCCCGAATGCTGCGATTCAGTAGTACATTGTCTTGTAGAACAACACCTATTTGGCGGCGTAACCAGTTGGGATCAGCTAAAGTCAAATCGTGTCCGTCAATTAATACTTGTCCGTTCTCGGGTATATAAAAACGTTGTAACAGCTTGGTTAAGGTACTTTTGCCTGAACCTGAACGTCCTACGATACCGATAATTTCCCCTTGTTTAATATCCAAATTAATATCGTTCAAAATAATCGGTGAATCCGGTTTATATCTGAATCGAATATTCTTGAATGAAATATTACCTTGAATTTCAGGGAGTGCTAATTTTCCTTTGTAGCTTTCTGTTGGCGCATTCAGCACATCGCCCAAACGGGTAACTGAGATGCCCACTTGTTGGAAGTCTTGCCATAATTGAGCAAGGCGGATTACTGGAGCGATAACTTGACCTGCCAACATATTAAAAGCAATTAATTGACCAATACTTAAATCGCCTGAAATTACCAAATGCGCGCCAAGCCAAAGATTGATAATCATGACGGTTTTTTGAATTAATTGCACACCTTGCTGACCGATAGTAGCAAGCACCGTTACACGAAAACTGGCGGCAACATATCCGGCGATTTGTTTGTCCCAAATATTGGTCATTTGAGGTAATACCGCCATTGCTTTAATCGTATTAATTGCACTGACCGATTCGACTAAGAAAGATTGGTTATCTGCATTGCGTGCAAATTTTTCATCGAGCCGTTTACGCAAAATGGGGCTGATTAGAATTGACCATAAAGCATAACAGGGGAGAGAAAATAAAACGACAAGCGTTAATTTATAGCTGTAATACCACATTACAGTCAAAAATATGAATGAGAACAACAGATCAAGTACTGAAGTTAATGCTTGTCCCGTTAAGAAATGGCGAATTTGGTCAAGTTCGCGCACTCTCGCTACCGTATCCCCCACTCGTCGGCTTTCAAAATAAGAGATCGGCAAAGCAAGTAAATGTCTAAACAGTTTTGCACCGAGTTCTACATCGATACGACTAGTGCTATGAGAAAAAATATAAGTTCTCAATCCGCTCAAGACAATTTCAAAGATGACAACGACGGCTAAAGCGGCAGTAATAATATTCAGTGTAGAAAATCCTCGATGTACAAGTACTTTATCCATCACAACTTGAAAAAAGAGCGGTGTAATTAAAGCGAATATTTGTAAAAAAACAGATACAACAAGTGTTTCAATGAAAATTTTTCTGTATTTTATTACTGCGGGAATGAACCAAGTAAAATCAAATTTTGCTAATTGCCCGATAATTGAAGCTCGGGACGTCACTAAAATTAAAGTGCCTTGATACAGTTGTTTAAAATCTTCCTGTGAGAAAACTCTTGCTTCGTCTCGTTCTATATCAAAAGTTAAATAACGTTGATGTTCGATATCAATTTTAACTAAAAGAAAATGCTTCCCGTCATCGCGCCATATCAATGCAGGTAAGTTAATAAACGGTAAGCGATCAATGCTTTTTTTAGTACTTTTGGCTTTAAGCTCCAATTCTTTTGCAGCTAACAACCATGAGGTTAACGATAAGCCGTTGCTTTCAAGATCAAATTTATGTTTTATTTCTTCAGGATTGATTGCAATATTATGATATTGCGCAAGTATTTTAAGCGCAACTAATCCTAAATCCTTTTGTTTTTCCATAGGATGTCCTTATTAAAAATAAAATAGCAATCCTATTTCTTTTAAAAAAATAGGATCGCTATATTTAAAATATTAAGCTGCTGCGCTACTTAATTGTAGAGGAGTTAAATTAATTTGAGGCGGTTGTAAAATATTAGACGCACTTTTTTCATCAGTAGATGACAAGAATCCGCTTGCTGATGAAATAAGCTTATCTACACTGGCAATAGTGTTTGTACTCGCTTTTTTCGCAGCATAATCTGCTACAACTTTATTTAATGCGTCATCTGCAATCCGACCGTTCCCTTTTTCAATTAAGTCATCGATCTGTTGAGATGTAATACGTTCACCATCTTTACCGATAATTTCTTCGATTTTATCATCGCCTTTGGAAATGCTATGAGGGAAGTACGGACCTAATTCTTTACGTAAGTTATCTTTGAAGTACCAGCTTGAGATTTTGATATTTTCTCCATTATCTTTACGTTTGATAATTAAGCTGTTTCCTTCTTTTGAGAAAGTGAATTCGTTCAAATTCGAATCGGCTAATGATAACTTGTCATTACCGCTTGTTTCGGTAATTCTGTCGTTACCGTCACCTTTACGGTGGACATAAATATCATCACCGGCATCTCCACTCAGAATATCGTCGCCTTTGCCTCCGTCAATAAAGTCATTACCTTCATCACCACTAATGTAATCGTTGCCGAGACCACCGAATAATCGATCATCACCACCACGTCCTTCAAGGGTATCGTTACCTTCACCGCCGTGGAAAACGTCGGCAAATTTGCTTCCTTTGAGCGTGTCGTTGGAATATGAACCGATAATTTCTTCAACGGATTTTAATTTATCCGTTGTTTGATAACCGGCATGTTGGTGATTACTGTCTCGATACTCGATTTTTTCTACACGGCTTCCGGCGTTACTGGTATGTACTATGATTGTTTCGTGAGCCGCTTTTCCTTGTCCTACATTGCGATTAACGGTATAGCTGCCTTTTTCCGTTTCATCTTTTGCATCAATGTTTAATTCACCGTAATTGCCGCGGCTATAATGTACGCGATCATAACCTTCGCCGCCGTCAATTTCTGTAGCGCCGCTACCGACAAAAACGTTATCGTCACCTTTTCCTAAATCGGCAACAATTTTTGCTTCTTTTGCTTCAACCACGTTTCCTGCACGATCCAATTTAGTGGCGATACGTTGCAGAATATTAGTGAAATCAAATGTCGAGCTGGCATCTCCGTCTTTGACCTGCCAACGATCAATACGATTGACAAGCAGTTTGGTAATATAGGAATATTTGCCTTCCTGCGTTCTCGTTCTTGATTCGGTGCCCGGTGTCAGTAACGGCGAAGTGAAAGTAATGCTCTGCGTTTTTTTACCGTTGGAATCAGTCACGTCAATAATGCCTTTACTCGGATCAAAGCCGACTAATTTATCGGTTTTTAAATGTTTACCTTCTTCAAACGCATCAACATAAGCTTTACCGCTCTGTACTTTTTCGCCCAGTTTACTGATACCGGCAAGATCACCGATTTGATTGTCCCAACGTTGTTGGGTAATCGCAATCACACGCTCGGCTTGCAACTCTTTATTTAGAGATTGTAAAAATTCTAAGTTATCTTGAAGATAGGCTAGATGACGTGCATCATATCCGTTTTCAAAGTAGTTTTTGCCGTGTTTTTTCTCCCACTCAATGATTTTGTCGTGAACTTTATTGGCTACATGTTCAAACATTGGTTGTTTGGAAAACTCTAAAATTCCGCTGATTAATCCTGTGATACCGCTTACCAATAAAGCAACCGGCGCACCGACTAATGAGGCCGCACTGGCAGCACCGACACCGCCGGAAATAGCGGCTAAAGCGGTATTAATCGTGGTGACGGACGCATCAATAGTGCCTGATTCACGATAGTAATCGGATAATAAGCTGTCACCTTCATATCCCAATTTTTTAAATCGTTCAGAGAATTGTTTCAATACATCGGCTTGTTTGAATTGATCCGCTACCCGTAAAAATGATAACGGACTAATAGCGAGTGCGACGGTTGATGCAATTAAACCGGTAACAGGGGCGGTTGTCGATAATCCGGAAGCCACTCGTTGAGCGAGTATATAAGACGAGATCGTTTTAGTAATATTTCCCAAAACTTGAGTGGTCAATTCCAAACCGGCAGCTGCTTTTTTGTCTGCGGAAGCCGATTTATCAGCCAACATAAAACCGGCACTGACACCGGATAACAATCCCGAAATAATATTCAGACCTAAATTGGCTTTTCCGAAGTTAGGCAAATTTTGCAGTTTGTCAGCGATACCGCCCAAGCCCCTGACATTTTGCAGATATCCGCCTAATTTATTGATTTGTTGGGAAAACGTATCTATAGTTTTGGTTGTTGTGGCGATGTTTCGGACGAGTTCATTGGTTAATTCCAATCCCGCTTTCGCCAGTTCTAATTCCGTACCGCCTTTTTTAATGGCATTATCCAACTTCATACCGGATAAAACGGAATTTAAAATTGACTGAATACCGGACAATACCGTATTGGCTTTGCCTAAATTTTTAGAAATATTGGCTGCACTGCCGAGTGATTCACTAATTTTAGGATTGCTGTTTAGTAATTGGTCAAGTTGCGGAGCAAATAACACAATACCGCGTTGGGTCAAACCGAAAAGTTTTTGAGTGGTGTTCAATGCCGCTTTAGCGGTAGCGATATCGTTTGTTTTTTCCCGTTGAACTTCAATATCTAAGCCTTTTGCCGCTTTCAATAAATCAAACAGCCCGTTACCTGTAGGTTTATAATTTTGCGGAATGTAAAGAATGAGTTTTTGCGTTCCGTTTTTTAAACTTTCGCCGGCTTGTTGCAGGCCTTTTTTGCTAAGTTCATAGTTGTTTTGCAAATTTTCTAACAGTTTTTTTGCAGCCAAAGATAACTCTTGCTG
>JBHBXR010000170.1:0-9148 GCA_041795785.1 Mesocricetibacter sp. | reverse complement strand
GTGATTTTCGGGATCCGGATCGCAAAAAGTGCGGTCGTTTTTTTCTTTATTTTGTAAAACTGATAGATTAGAAAAAAAGAAATCGGTAGAATGGCGCACTTTATGAACAATGCCGCAAGGTGTAACAACGAGGCAATTAAATAATGTCGGAAAAAATCAATTTAATGAATTTAACGCGCCAACAAATGCGCGAGTTTTTTAAAGAATTGGGCGAAAAACCGTTTCGCGCCGATCAATTAGTCAAATGGATTTATCACTTCGGCGAAGACAACTTCGACAATATGACCAATATCAATAAGGTATTGCGTGAAAAGTTAAAATCCGTCGCGGAAATTAAAGCACCCGAAGTGGCGGTGGAACAGCGTTCGAGTGACGGCACGATTAAGTGGGCGATGCAGGTCGGCGATCAACAGGTGGAAACCGTGTATATTCCCGAAGCGGATCGCGCTACCTTGTGCGTTTCCTCACAGGTCGGTTGTGCGCTTGCCTGTACTTTTTGTTCCACTGCGCAACAAGGGTTTAACCGCAATTTAACTGTATCGGAAATTATCGGTCAGGTGTGGCGTGCGTCAAAAATTTTAGGCAACTTCGGTGTGACCGGCGTACGTCCGATCACCAACGTAGTGATGATGGGAATGGGCGAACCGTTACTCAATGTAGCGAACGTAGTGCCGGCAATGGAATTGATGTTGGATGACTTTGCCTACGGCTTGTCCAAACGTCGCGTGACCCTTTCCACCTCCGGCGTAGTGCCTGCCTTGGATAAATTAAGCGAGATGATCGATGTGGCGTTGGCGATTTCATTACACGCCCCGAACGATGAATTACGCGATGAAATCGTGCCGTTAAATAAAAAATACAACATCAAAATGTTGATTGACGCGGTCAACCGTTATTTAAGCGTCTCCAATGCCAACCACGGCAAAGTGACCATTGAATATGTGATGTTGGATCAGGTGAATGACAGTGTCGAACACGCGCATCAGCTGGCGGAAGTATTGAAAAATACGCCCTGTAAAATTAATTTGATTCCATGGAACCCGTTCCCGCAAGCGCCTTACGCCAAGAGTTCCAACAGCCGCATAGACCGTTTTCAGAAAACCCTGATGGAATACGGTTTTACCGTGATTGTGCGCAAAACCCGCGGTGACGATATTGATGCCGCTTGCGGACAATTAGCCGGCGATGTGATCGACCGCACCAAGCGCACCGCAATGAAAAAGCAATTCGGTGAAACCATCGCCGTGCAAGTGCAATAGTTATCCGTTTATAAAAAGGAGAAATATGATGAGGTATAAAACGCTGCAATTTTCGACCGCACTTTTTTCTCTTTTCCTTTCCGCCTGTGTATCGCAAACGGATGCGCAGAATTTCGATAAGTTGCAAGCGGCAAAAGCCCGTATCGATCTTGCTTTGGGTTATTTGGCGCAAAACAATCAGGAACAAGCCAAACTGAATTTGGATAAAGCCTTGTCTTATGCGCCCGATTATTATTTGGTTCATTCCGCCTTGGCGTATTTTTATCAGCAACAAGGCAATATTGAACAGGCGGAGAAGTCTCATTTGCGGGCAATTAAATCGGATAATCGGCAAGGCGACACCTTCAATAATTACGGCACTTTTTTATGTGCGCAGGGCAAGTTTGACGCCGCTTATCAACAATTTAATCTTGCTTTAAGCACGCCGAATTACTATCGGCAAGCGGATACTTACGAAAATATGGCGCTGTGCGCGCTTGCGGAAAACAACGAAAGGGTTTATCGGGAAAGTTTGGCGTTATTGGAGAAAACGGATGCGGGCAGAGCGCAGCGGTTGCGCCAGCGGGCTCAAACAACCTCAATCAACTGAACCAAGTCGGTAATTTCCACATGCGGTAATATTGTCGCTTCGGGGAAAGCGTTGATCTTTTCTCCCGATAAATTGATCCACACCGCTTGACAGCCCGCCTGCACGGCACCGCGTACATCGGTAATCAGGTTGTCACCGATATGTAGGATTTCTTGCGGACGGACGTGAAAATAAGCCGCCGCTTGGTGAAATAAATCCTGATGCGGTTTCGCCCGCCCGTTTTGACCTCCGCACAAAGTCAAGTCAAATTGCGAAAGCCCGATGCGCTCGGGGGTTACATTGCCGTTGGTCAGCGCCGCCAGTTTGTATTGTTTTTGCAGACGATTCAGCACCTCAATGCTTTGTTGCGGTACATTGATTTTATGTCGCCATTCCAAAAAGGAAATAATGGCGTCCTGACAAATCCGATCAATTTCCACCGCACTTTTGCCGTGAAAACGTAACATCGTTTGAATGGTTGCCCTACGCCAAGCGGTTACATCTTCACAGAAGACGGGATCCCGTTGCTCTATTTGCGTTTTCCAACTGCGCCAATAGGCTAAATCCAGTTCTTCAATGCCGGCGGCATTACGCAGAAAATCGACGCAATGCTGCTCGGCGGCACGGATCACCTCCGTGTTATCGTAAAGAGTATCGTCCAAATCAAAAGTGATTACCTTAAAAGGCTGTAAAGTGCGGTAGAATTTCATCCTGTTTTCTTATTTTTTTCGTTTTGCGCGCGGATGGGCGTTGTCATACACTTGCGCCAAATGTTGAAAATCCAAGTGGGTATAAATTTGCGTGGTGGACAGATTGCTGTGCCCCAGTAATTCCTGTACGGCGCGTAAATCGGAACTGGCTTCCAGCATATGGGTAGCGAAAGAATGACGCAGTTTATGCGGATTCAAATGGCTGTTCAGCCCTTGTTTAACGCCCCAGATTTCCATTCGTTTTTGAATGGAACGATGCGACATCCGATTGCCGAGTGAGCTGACAAACAGCGCGTCATCTTTCGGGTTAAAAAGCAACCGCACTTTCAACCATTCCTGAACGGCGTGAGAAGCATAGCGTCCGAACGGCAAGATACGTTCTTTATTGCCTTTTCCCAGCACGCGCACTTCGCGTACCCGCGTGTTAATGCTGCTGAGATTTAATCCCTGTAATTCCGACAGGCGAAGCCCCGAGCTGTACATCAATTCAAGCATGGCGCGATCCCGAATATCAATGGGTTCTTTGCTTTGATTACTCAGTAACTTACCGACCTGTTCCTGATCGATATTTTTCGGCAGCAATCGGCTTTGTTTCGGTGCCGAGATGCCGGTGGCAGGATTGACTTTCAATTCGCCCTGCATCACCAAATAACTGAAAAATTGACGCAAAGCGGATAACCGCAACGCCAAACTTTTTTCTTTCAGACCGGATTTTTTACTGTCCGCCAGAATAAACCGTACTACGCCGGGCGTAACCTGTTGCCAAGTTTGGAGGTCGTTTTGTTGCAAAATCTCAACCACGGCGCTTAACTGACGTTGGTAATTGAGCAAAGTATGCGCGCTGAGCTGACGCTCGATACGCAGATAATCCCAATATTTTTGCAGCATTTCGTTCATCTTATCGCTCATAATTCAGTAGCCAACGGTGCAAATGCAATTCCACAATGTCCACTAAATGGCGTAGAAAGGAAATATCTTGCCCGTTATGGAAATGGCGGGTATCGCGGGCGTTAAACAATAAAAGTGCGGTCGGTTTATGGCTGTTTTTGGCGCCCAGAAAGCAACAAGCCACCGAGCCGACGGGAAACTCTTCCGCTAGGAACATCAGGGATTTTTCTTTATTACTCAGCTCACCCAAGTAAAAATGGCGCAGACCGAAACGTTCCAGTCGAATGATTTCAAAAGCTTTGCGATCCAACCAGTATTGTTCGGGTACGTCGGGATTTTTATTCCATTGATCGGTAAACAATAGAATCTTCGCTTGTTGCAATTCAAAGGATTTCGCCCACTGATCCAGTTTTTCAACGCCCTGTAAAAAATGATTGGTAACGGAAAGCTTTTGTTGCAACGGCATTAAACCCAAAAAGATATCGGGTTCCTGTTGTGCAAGGCGACTGAACTTCGCCAGTTCGGCTTCCAGTTCTTTAATATGTTCCCGTTGTCGCTCAAGCTGCATTTCAACTAAAGACAACGTGCCTTTTTGCGCATGAGGAATATGTAAAATTTCAAGTAAATCCAAATGATTGGCGAAAAAAGTCGGATTCTGTCTGAGATATTCGCTGACTTGCTTGTCCGTGAGTTGGCTGTTCATTTTATATACCGTTAAGAAATCCCTGCTTTGTTTATACCGTGCGTATCGGTGAAAAGTGCGGTGAATATTTCGAACGTTTTAAAAAACAAGGTAAAAAGCGACCGCACTTATTCCGACAAAGCACCGATTTACAGCTTGATCACGCCGTCATATACATGGGTTGCATCGCCCGTCATATACAACGGATGCCCCTCACCTTGCCATTCGATGATTAAGCTGCCGCCCGGTAAATCCACTTGTACTCGGTTATCCAACAAGCCCTGCATAATCCCCACTGCCGCCGCCGCACAAGCGCCGCTGCCGCAAGCTTGGGTTTCGCCGGCGCCGCGTTCGTAAACGCGCAGTTTAATGTGATGGCGGTTGATGACCTGCATAAAACCCGCATTGACCCGCTCGGGAAAACGTTCGTGTCGCTCCAGTAGCGGGCCTAATTGTTCTACATTAGCGGTGTTGATATCGTCCACTTGCACCACGCAGTGCGGATTGCCCATGGAAACCGCACCGCACAGAACCGTTTGAATATCCGTACGCAGAATGTAATTTTTCTCGAATTTATTGGCGATAAACGGAATTTTAGCCGGCTCCCAAATCGGTTCGCCCATATTGACGCGGATCATCCCGTCGTCTTTTACGCTGAGAATCATTTTGCCTTTTTGCGTGCTGACGGCGATGTCTTTTTTATTGGTTAAGCCTTTCAAGGTGACGAATCGGGCGAAACAGCGCGCGCCGTTGCCGCATTGTGCCACTTCGCTGCCGTCGGCGTTGAAAATCCGATAATGGAAATCCAATTCGGGATCATAAGGCGGTTCGACCACTAAGAGTTGATCGAAACCGATACCGCGGTTGCGATCCGCCAGTTTGCGGATAATATCCTCGGTGAAATAAAAGTTTTGCGTGACGCCGTCGACCACCATAAAGTCGTTGCCGAGACCGTGCATTTTGGAAAAGTGCATATGACTACCTGATACCGTTAGAATATGTGGAACGATTATAGCGGGTTATTTCAGGGTTAGCAAAATTGCGTTCGATCTCGTTCTATTTAACATAAAATATTTCATTTCTTCCCTTGAAAAGCGTGAAAACGATCTTATTTATTCATTGTGAACAAAAAACATTCTACATAAACAGGAAGGACAGAATATGAATATCGAAAAATTTACCACTAAATTTCAACAAGCCCTTGCCGAAGCGCAGTCGTTGGCACTGGGTAAAGACAATCAATTTATCGAACCCGTACATTTATTAAGCGCTTTGTTAAATCAACAGGACGGATCGGTCGCGCCGATTTTAACCGCCGGCGGAGTGAATGTGGGGGCGTTGCGTCACGAATTAAATACGGAACTGAACAAACTGCCGCAAGTGTCCGGAACGGGTGGGGACGTGCAGTTGTCGCGCGGTTTACTGAATCTGTTGAATCTATGCGACAAAATTGCTCAGCGTCAAGGCGATAAATTTATTTCTTCGGAACTCTTTTTATTGGCGGCGTTGGAAGAAAAAGGCGCATTAAGCGAGATTCTGCGTAAGTGCGGTGCGAAAAAAGAGAGTTTGCAACAGGCGATTCAACAATTACGCGGAGGACAGAACGTGAACGATCAAAATGCGGAAGAAAGCCGTCAGGCATTGGAAAAATACACTATTGATTTAACCGCCAGAGCGGAAAGCGGTAAGCTTGATCCGGTGATCGGGCGTGATGAAGAAATTCGTCGCACCATTCAGGTGTTGCAACGCCGTACAAAAAATAATCCGGTATTAATCGGTGAGCCGGGAGTGGGTAAAACCGCCATCGTAGAAGGGTTGGCGCAACGTATCGTCAACGGCGAAGTGCCGGAAGGCTTAAAAAACAAACGGGTTCTTTCTTTGGATATGGGGGCGTTGATTGCGGGCGCAAAATACCGCGGTGAGTTTGAAGAACGTCTGAAAGCGGTGTTGAACGAACTGGCGAAAGAAGAAGGTCGGGTGATTTTGTTTATCGACGAAATTCATACTATGGTCGGAGCAGGTAAAACCGACGGAGCCATGGATGCGGGCAACCTGTTGAAACCGTCTTTGGCGCGCGGGGAATTGCACTGTGTCGGGGCGACGACGTTGGATGAATACCGTCAATATATTGAAAAAGACGCCGCATTGGAACGCCGTTTCCAGAAAGTGTTTGTGGGCGAGCCGAGTGTGGAAGACACCATTGCGATCTTACGCGGTTTGCAGGAACGTTATGAATTGCACCACCACGTTGAAATTACCGACCCGGCGATTGTAGCGGCGGCAACGCTTTCACACCGTTATATTTCCGATCGTCAGTTACCGGATAAAGCCATTGATTTAATTGATGAAGCGGCGTCCAGTATTCGTATGGAAATTGATTCCAAACCGTTGCCGTTGGATCGCTTGGAACGCCGTATCATTCAGTTAAAACTGGAACAACAGGCATTGAAAAAAGAAGACGATGAAGCGAGCCGTAAACGCTTGGAGATGTTGGAAAAAGAACTGGCGGAAAAAGAGCGTGAATATGCCGAGTTGGAAGAGGTGTGGAAAAGTGAAAAAGCCGCACTTTCCGGTACGCAGCATATCAAAGAGGAATTGGAAAATGCGCGTACCAAATTGGAACAGGCGCGCCGTGCGGGTGATTTGAACAAAATGTCCGAGCTGCAATACGGTGTGATCCCGTCTTTGGAAAAACAACTGGCGCAAGCGGAAACTTCCGAAGGTAAGGAAATGACGTTACTACGTTATCGTGTTACCGATGAAGAAATCGCCGAAGTGCTTTCCCGCGCAACGGGTATTCCCGTTTCCCGTATGATGGAAGGCGAGAAAGAAAAACTGTTGCGCATGGAAGAAGAACTGCATAAACGCGTTATCGGTCAGGGAGAAGCGGTGGAAGCGGTGGCGAACGCCATTCGTCGCAGCCGTGCGGGATTGTCGGATCCGAATCGTCCGATTGGTTCGTTCTTATTCTTAGGACCGACCGGTGTGGGTAAAACCGAGCTGTGCAAAACCTTGGCGAATTTCTTATTTGACGATGAAAATGCCATGGTGCGCATTGATATGTCCGAGTTTATGGAAAAACACAGCGTTTCCCGTTTGGTCGGTGCGCCTCCGGGCTATGTGGGCTACGAAGAAGGCGGTTATTTGACCGAAGCGGTGCGTCGTCGCCCGTATTCCGTGATTTTGCTCGATGAAGTGGAAAAAGCCCATCACGACGTATTCAACATTTTATTGCAAGTGTTGGATGACGGTCGTTTGACTGACGGGCAGGGCAGAACCGTAGATTTCCGTAATACGGTGGTGATTATGACGTCAAACTTGGGTTCGGATTTAATTCAGGAAAATAAAGACTTAGGTTACGAAGGCATGAAACAGATGGTGATGACCGTAGTCGGACAGCACTTCCGACCGGAATTTATTAACCGTATTGACGAAACCGTCGTGTTCCATCCGCTCGGTAAAGACAATATCAAAGCTATTGCGCAAATTCAGTTGCAACGCTTGGTCAAACGAATGGAAAGTCACGGCTATCAAATCCGCTTCAGCGATGCAGCGTTGGATTTTATCAGTGAAGTGGGTTACGACCCGATTTACGGCGCCAGACCGCTCAAACGTGCGATTCAGCAAGAAGTGGAAAATCCGTTGGCACAACAAATTCTGTCGGGCAAATTGTTGCCGGGTAAATTAGTGACGGTGGATTATGCGGACGGAAATATCGTTGCGGTACAATAAAAAAGCGTGAAAAAACGTACACTATTTTGAGCATATAATAAAAAGTGCGGTTAAAAAAACTCGTGTTTTTGTGACCGCACTTTTGCTTATGTTAATGTTCGAGACGTTGCTACTTGTATTCTACCAACACGTCTTTTTCGCTGATGGTATCACCGTAAATCGGTAGCAGGGTTTTGTCATAAGCCTGTTTTAACACGCCTTCTTTGCCGAGTTTTTCAAACTCTGCATCCAACCAAGCCAATAGTGCGCTGTCGCCTTTTTTCACTGCGGCGGCGATAAAATCTTGATCGCCTAAATTTTTAATGCCGACGCTAAAGCCCGGATTTTCTTTCGCCCAAGCAAATAATAAGGTGTTGTCATGCGCTAACGCATCGCCGCGACCGTCACGCAAGGCTTCAAAGGTTTCGGTGTTTTGCTCGAATTTCAGCAATTTAATATTCGGGTAATTTTTAGTGAAATAAGCGTCCGCAGTGGTGCCTTTATTGACCAATAAAGTTTTGCCCTCAAGCCGGGCAATATCCGTAATTACGGCGTCGTCTTTAGAGACAACGCCCAAGGCTACTTGCATATAAGGTTTGGCGAAGTCCACTACTTCTTTACGCGCCGGCGTGACAGTGAAATTGGCGAGAATGATGTCCACTTTGTTGGATTGTAAATATTCCACACGGTTGGCTGCTTCCACTAAGACAAACTCCACTTTGTTTTCATCACCGAGCAGATCTTTACCGATCGCTTTGGCAATTTCCACATCGAAACCTTGGCTTTTACCCGCACTATCCACATAACCGAACGGCGGTTTGTCGCTGAATACGCCGATGCGTACCTTGCCCGCCTGTTTTAGCTGATCTACCGTCGAAATCGCCGGTTTTTCCGCAGCGGCGGAAGTGGTTTGTTTGTTATCGCAGGCGGTTAAACTTAATGCAAACAAACCGGCGGCTAAAAGTGCGGTTGCTTTTTAATCCAAAAGATGACGCATTATTTGTGAGCTCCTTAGGGAATCGCTTAACCCATCGTTCCATTCAAAAACGGATGGAAGTGTGGGGAATTAAACAAGGATTAAACGCGCATTTGAATCCACATAAGTTGCGCCATAGTTTTGCCACGCATATGCTAGAAGCCAGTTCAGATTTACGCGCTGTACAAGAATTATTAGGGCATAGCAATCTCGCCACAACACAAATTTATACCCATTTAAATTTCCAACATTTAGCCGACGTCTATGATAAAGCACATCCACGCGCTAAACGGAAATAGGAGAACAAGATGAAATTCTACCGCACTTTTATGCCATTTAAGGCGATCAGTTTTG
>JBHBXR010000169.1:0-2683 GCA_041795785.1 Mesocricetibacter sp. | reverse complement strand
TGGGCGTTGGAAAACCATCTCGCCACGGCGAGCCGTTCCGCTGGTTGTTTTTAGGTTAAATTTCATAAATTTCCTTTTGTTAGAGAAACAGTCTAACGGTTATTGTTTTAACATTACGGTGAGTAATTTTATGACTAAACAGTTGTTTTCTTAGTGATAAACATTGCATCGCCATAACTAAAAAAACGATAGCGATTTTCCACCGCACTTTTATAGGCGTTCATGGTGTTTTCATAACCTGCAAATGCCGAAACCAGCATGATTAGCGTGCTTTCCGGTAAATGGAAATTGGTGAGTAAACAATCCACTACGCGGAATTTTTTGCCGGGATAGATAAAAATCGAGGTGTCGGAAAAATAAGGCTCAAGCAATTGTGAGCCGCCTTGCTTTTCCGCCTCCAATGCCGCACTTTCGATGGAACGAACGGAAGTAGTACCCACCGCAATCACCCGTTTGCCTTGCGCTTTTGTCGCGATAATCGCCTCAACTGCGTCTTGCGGCACTTCCACATATTCGGCGTGCATATGATGATCTTCAATCTTTTCCACCCGTACAGGTTGGAAAGTGCCGGCGCCGACGTGCAAAGTGACAAAAGCGAAATTCACGCCTTTGGCTTTGAGTTTTGCCAGCAATTCATCGTCGAAGTGTAAACCGGCAGTCGGCGCGGCAACGGCACCGGGAATTTTATTGTAAACCGTCTGATAACGTTCTTTATCCGCCTCTTCATCGGGACGATCAATATAAGGCGGTAACGGCATATGCCCGATTTGTTGCAAAACCTCTAAAAGTGCGGTGGATTTTTCGTTAATTTCCAATTCAAATAAGGCATCATGACGTGAAATCATGGTGGCTGTTACGCCGTTTCCCGTCCCCAGTTTGTCTTCGCCTAAAATCAGTTGTGCTCCCTCTTTCGGTGCTTTGGAAGAACGCACATGAGCGAGAAAGCGGGTTTCCGTTAAAACCCGTTCCACTAAAACTTCCACTTTACCGCCACTGACTTTACGACCGAACATGCGGGCGGGGATCACGCGGGTGTTATTGAATACCAATAAATCCCCTTCATTAATTAAATCAAGAACATCTGCAAAAGTGCGGTGAAAAATTTCGCCGTTTTCGCCTTTGAGTTGCAATAAACGGCTGGCAGTGCGTTGCGCCTTGGGATAACGGGCGATCAGTTCGTCGGGTAAATCAAAGTAAAAATCGGATACGAGCATAGTTAAATATCAATAAAAAAAATTTGGCGTAGTCTATTGTGATTTAGCTCGAAGTACAAGCAAAAACCTTTATCTTTCACCAATTTTTCGATAAAATCCCCCGATTGTTTTATACGCGGAACAGCCTGAAAAATGCCTAAACAAGCCCAATTTTATGTGATTGAAAAGACCGGTGCCAAAAACGGACTTTCCCCCGAAGAAAGCTTAGCTTGCGAATTGGCGGCGGACGCGTGGCGCTTGGGTAAAAAAGTGTTAATCGCCTGTGAAACGGAACAGCAAGCGCTAAATTTGGATGAAGCCTTATGGCAGCGCGAACCCGAACAATTCGTGCCGCACAATTTATCGGGTGAAATCACCAATTATGCCACACCCATTGAAATTTCGTGGGTCGGTAAACGTAATTCGCAACGTCGCGATTTATTAATTTCGCTACAAACAAGCGTACCGGATTTTGCGCAGAGTTTTAATCATATAATTGATTTCGTTCCCGCCGATGAAACCCGAAAGGCACAGGCAAGAGAACGTTATAAACAATATCGGCAGCTCGGTTGGCAGTTGAGTACGGAGCAAGTGTGATGAAACAATTGGCTCAAATTGACGCATTAAAACAACAAATCAGCCAATATCATCCGCTTTCCACAGCGGAAGTGCAACGCTTGCGAGAAGAGTTTATTATTGAGAGCAGTTATAACTCTAATGCGATTGAAGGTAATACAATCACATTGCGTGAAACAGTGCTGATTTTAAAAGAAGGTATCACCATTGCGGAAAAGCCAATTCGTGAACATTTGGATATTATCGGTTTTAAAGACGCTTTTAACTATATTTATGAATTAGTAGCAAATAATGAGCCATTAACCGAACGCACGATTAAAGATATTCATTCTTTGGTATTAATGGGGAGTGCGGAAAATCGCGGTGTTTATCGCAAAATTCCTGTGCGTATTTTAGGCGCTGAAAACGAACCGACCGCCCCCTATTTAATTGCGGAAGAAATGCAACGCTTAATTGAAAAATATCAGCAAAAACTGACCGCACTTCACCCGATTGAAGCCATTAGCTGGTTACATTTGGCGTTTGAAAGTATTCATCCTTTTATTGATGGTAACGGACGAACCGGGCGATTGCTGATTAATTTTGAATTGCTTAAACAAGGTTATTTACCGATTGATATTAAATTTACGAACCGAGCAAAATATTATCAATGTTTTGATGATTTTCATAAAAATCAGCAACGTGCGGTGGCTTTAACGGAATTAATTGCGGATTATGAAATTCAAGAGTTAGAGCGGTATTTGAAAATTTTGGAGAAATACAATGACCAAAATTGAACAAATTAGAGAACAACAACGCCAACTGCAAATTCAATTTAAAGCGTGGATGGATGATAAGAAAAAGCGTGAAGTGCTGACTTTCCAACGCCCGAATGGAAATATTGTTCGCCATTATCCTGACGGACATGAAGAAAT
>JBHBXR010000168.1:0-4719 GCA_041795785.1 Mesocricetibacter sp. | reverse complement strand
ATTTTTAACCGGCATAGCATCGCCATTTCGGTTTGTCACGCGGATTTGTGTTTTAGTATAGTCAACGGAACCGATATTATTGCGCGGATTATTTTTATCTACAATCACTGAAAATGAAGAATACCAATTGTGCATAAACCAGCGGGATTTATAATTGCCGAACGGATAGGCAATATAGTTTGCTTTGGTATGCGGAATACTTTTTTTACGATTACCGACATAAATTGTAGCCGCATCTACATAATCTTTCCGCGTATCCGTTGAGCGTCCGTAGGATATATCGCCTAAAAACGGATCTAAAAACCAAAAACGGTGCCCGAGCGAAGGCACATTGTCATCAATTAATAAGCTGCCGACAACATATTCGGCGAAGTTGTCCGGTGCGAAAAATATCGGCCCGGATTTCAGTGACAAATTGCTTTGACTACTTCCATTGTAACCGTCTTGGGTGAAACATTTCATTCGATTGGAAGGATAGTGATCCAATTTGTTATTTGCCGCACCAATCAAAGCGGATGCCGCCGTATAACGATCTTTACTTTCGTCATAACCGACTTCTTCCAAATTATGGACTCGACGAATGGCGTTCAGTTCTTTCAGTACTTTACGTTTTTCTCCGGACAGCTGAGTGCCGGCACGACAGTTACGCACGTCAGGCAGAAGATAATAAGAGTCTTCAATCATTTTACGGGCTTTTTTTTCGGCAGCTTGTTTTTCCGCGTCACTGCGAAATGAAAACTCTCGATAAGTGATGACGGGATCCGCATAAACCGTAGAACAAAAGCAGGTGAGCAAGATGGAGGTGGCAAAAATAGCTTTCATAGTATACTCCGCGCCGAATTGGGATTTAATGGAACTAAGTTGTTATTTCAATGTTTGAATGAACTCTGCTACGTCTTTCATGTCTTGCTCGCTCAAACGTTCTTTTGCCGTATTGCCGGCACCTTCAATTTTACCGGCTTTACGATCTTGCAAAGACAGTACGATTTGTTCCTGACTGAGTTGATTAATGATCGCAGATTGATTGAAGGCTTTCTTTTCTCCCTGTTTGCCGTGGCAGGTAGCGCAAGAGCGTTTAAACAGCTTTTCGCCTTTGGTTATATCGGGAGCATCGGCGTAGGCGGAAGGAATGGTAAAAAGTGCGGTCAATATTAACAGAGTTTTTTTCATATACACCTTGAATAAAAATTTGGAATGGTTATCGAAACAGCTTTGGCAAGTTATAACGAATTTTGTTGATTCGGTCAATATAGGTAATTGAAGATACGACAGAATTTTTTAATTGTGTTAATCGGCAGAAAAGTGCGGTCGGATTTCGGCACGTTTTTGTTGTATGGCAATTTTTCTGCGGCGGTTTAATTCGTTTCTAATGGCTTCTTTCTGAAAGCCGTCGGCAATCACTTGTTGAACATCAACGACTAAAGCGGCTTGATAAAGAGCTAGAATAAACGCTTTTTGCGGATATTCCGCCGTTTCGAACCCTGTTCTGCCTCGGCTATCGGCAACACAGACCGATAATAACTCTTCGAAACGTTGCGGTTTACGCCAAACGTCCAAGCGGTTAAAAAGTTTTAAAACCGTATCGGGACGTAATTCAAACGCTTTGTGAATATGGGAATGATATTCACAGGTAAGTTCGGCGAGTTCTTGAAAATAAGCGGGAATTTTAAATCGTCGGCTGAGTTGTCTGATTGGCACAATGCCGGCTTGTTCGTGACCGTAATGATGCGGCAAAATCTGTTTCGGCGTAAGCGCTTTACCCAAATCGTGACAAACGGCCGCAAAACGTACCGCACTTTTATGCAGATGAGTGGACTCGGACAACAAAACCGCCTGCTGTAAAACCAGCATAGTATGCACAAAGCTGTCAATTTCAGGATGATATTTAGGTGGATTAGGCACGCCGTATAACGCATTGATTTCAGGAAATAAAACGGCTAACGCACCGATTTGACGTAAGGTTTCAAAATAAACTTCCGGATTGGGTTCATTTAATGCTTTTTCGGTTTCCAGCCAAATCCGCTCCGCGCTTAAATGTTGTAATTCGCCTTGTTCGGTCAGTTGACGCATTAATTCAAGCGTTTCCGCTGCAACGGTAAAGCCTAAATAACGGTAACGCGCGGCAAAGCGGGCAACGCGTAAGACACGCAAAGGATCTTCTGCGAAAGCGGGGGAAATGTGGCGTAGAATACGCTGGTTTAAATCGCGGACGCCGTTATAAGGATCATGAAAATTGCCTTGCTCGTCTTGGGCAATGGCATTAATAGTCAGATCCCGACGGTATAAATCTTGTTCTAACGAAATATTCGGGTTGAAGTCACAGATAAATCCCGTGTAACCGTTGCCTGATTTCCGCTCTGTGCGTGCGAGAGCATATTCTTCTTTGCTGTGCGGATGGAGAAAAACGGGAAAGTCTTTGCCGACTTGTTGATAACCTTGCTTAAGAAGATCTTGAGGGGTTGCACCGACGACAACCCAATCGCGGTCTTTGACCGGCAAGTTGAGGAGCTGATCGCGTACAGCTCCGCCAACCAAGTAGATTTTCATGGATACTTTATGCCCAACCGTTGTTACGTCGGCGTTTCGGCAGAATCAACGGAATAATCAAACCGAGCAACAAACCGACACCCAATACGGCGCCGCCGTAAATAAACCATTGAATAGCGATTTCACGTTTACCGGCATCCAGCATGGCTTCCAAATCGCGGTTTTGATTTTTGGTAATTTCCAGTTCGCGTTTTAATTGGGAATTTTGTTCCAATAAATCGCTACTTTGTTCTTCCGCTTGTTTGGTACGACGCTGCATTTCGTTGGTGCGCTGTTGCCAATCACTGTCCAAACGGTTTAATTTACCGGTTAGTTCTTGAACTTGTGCTTTTAAATGCGGGTTTTCTTCTTTGCTGCTTGGCGTTGATGTCAGCTCACTGGTTAAGATCCAAGCTTCGCGATTGTTTTGATCGCGGATTAAACTGAATTTTTCACGCTGTTCCAAAACGGTTACTTTTTCACCGGCTTTAATATTGCCGGCAAGTTTGTAGTTATCACCGGCACCTTTGCGTAAAAAAGTCGTCAGGTTTTCGGTTACATATTTAGTTTCCGCTTGTACGGTTTGAACGGAAAGTCCCAGTACAGCACCGGTTAGAATAAATTTTAGCCATTTTTGCATTGTAAAACGTCCTTGCAAATAAAAAACAAATAAATAACTTAAGTATAAAAACTATTAGAAGAATTTATGCGTAAACCATTTATTATGACAATCGGTGTGAGCAAAACGTTCACACCGATTGGATATTTTTATTAATTAATGAAAAATTGCGCTTAACAGATAGTAAAAAACAATCGAAAGCATAGCGCCGGCAGGCAGTGTCACGATCCATGATGCAAAGATATTACGGATAACGGTTAAGTTTAATGCCGCAATACCGCGCGCAAACCCAACCCCTAATACGGCGCCGACCAATGTTTGCGTCGTGGAAATCGGCAATCCCGTACCGGAAGCGACCACAACGGTAATTGCCGTTGCAAATTCGGCGGAGAAGCCGCGACTTGGCGTCAAGTCCGTAATGCCCGTGCCGATAGTACCCATAACTTTATATCCCATAACGGCTAAACCGATAACGATACCGGTGGCGCCTAACGGCAGAATCCACCAAGCCAAATGCGTTTTAGCCACAATTTGACCGTGGTTTTCGACGATAGAAACCACTGCGGAAAGCGGGCCAATCGCATTAGCTACATCGTTTGAACCGTGAGCAAATGCCATGGAACAAGCGGTTAATAACATCAAAATACTGAATACTTTTTCCACACCGCCGAACGTACCGCCTTGAACCCGGTTTTTAAAGGATTCGCTTCTGAAATAAAAATGGCAGAAGATAATGCTGGCAATACTGATAAGACTGGAGATAAGAACAGTTTCCGTGGTTGTTAAGTGTAAACCGACGTGTTTTAACCCTTTAGTAATAGTGACAATTGTAATAATAAATGCGGTTAATCCCATATAATACGGACCAAATTTTTTCGCATTTTCTAACGGAGTTTCGGTATCAAAGATAAATTTTTGTGTACTGGTAAAAATAGTATAAGCAATAATCCCTGAAACAATCGGTGTGATAAACCAACTTCCGACAATGCCTTTGATACTTCCCCATTCAACCGTATGAGGACCAACGGTGACACAAGCAAAACCGATAATCGCACCGATAATGGAATGAGTGGTTGAAACCGGCCATCCCATAAAAGATGCAATTAATAACCACACACCTGCCGAAAGTAAGGAGCCCATCATTCCTAGAACCAGAATATCCGGTGTAGCCACAAACTCCATCGGATCGATAATTCCGCTTTTAATGGTTTCGGTGACTTCCCCGCCGGCTAAATAAGCACCGGCAAATTCAAAGACCATTGCAACTAAAATAGCCTGTTTGGCTGTAATTGTGCCGGAACCGACAGATGTTCCCATCGCGTTTGAGACATCATTAGCACCGATTCCGAAAGCCATGAGTAATCCGAAAATTGCCGTGACAATAATAAATAATGTACCGTATTGGTTAATTAATTCCATAACTTGCCATCCTTATAATTTTATTAGATTATGAGCGAGCCAGCATTAATTCAATGCGCGAACCCACTCGTTGAGCCTGATCGGCAAGTACACCAATCCATTCGAATATTTTATATAAAAACATGACATCAATCGGGTTATAACGATCTTCAATT
>JBHBXR010000167.1:0-2514 GCA_041795785.1 Mesocricetibacter sp. | reverse complement strand
GGTAAAAAAGTGGTGGTCTTAGGCGGTGGCGATACCGCAATGGACTGCGTAAGAACATCGGTGCGTCAAGGTGCAGCAGAAGTCACCTGCGTTTATCGCCGTGATGCAGCCAATATGCCAGGTAGCCGCAAAGAATACAGCAATGCCAAAGAAGAAGGTGTCGAGTTCCAATTCAACGCTCAACCCGTAGAAATTGAAGCCGAACCATTAGCCGTTGAAACCGACCAATCAGGCAAAGTAACAGGGATTAAAATCGTCAAAACCCAACTGGGCGAACCCGATGCCAACGGTCGCCGTCAAGCCGAAATCATTGAAGGTAGCGAAGAAATCATCGCTTGTGATGCCGTTATCATCGCCTTTGGTTTCGCCCCACACGAAATGCCTTGGCTTGCTTCTATCGGCGTAACCACCGACAAGCGTGGCAGAATTGCAACAACAGGCGGACTTAAACAACAAACCGCCAATCCAAAAGTCTTTGCCGGTGGCGACATCACCCGCGGTTCAGACCTTGTGGTTACCGCCGTTGCCGAAGGGCGTGATGCGGCACAAAGTATTATGGAGTATTTAGAGGTGTAGTAAAACAAGCGGTCTGATTGTGCCGAAATTTTGCAATTTGCAAATTTTCATCAGAATCTCACCGCTTGTTTTTCTCTGATGGAGCACGATAACGAACATCATCTTAGAAATTTTTAATATGAAAGTCGTCCGCTTATTTTATCTCTTACTCCGCAAAATTCCCTCTACATTCTCTTCCAACCAATTGACTAAAGCTACCAATTTTTCTCCGGCTTGCGTGCCGTATTCCGTTAAAGTGTACTCGACATGCGGCGGGACGGTATTATAGGATTTGCGAATTAACATGCCGTCTTGTTCAAGTTGTTGCAACGTTTGAGTCAGCATTCGTTCGCTCACGCCTTCAATTTCGCGACGGATTTCACTAAAACGCTTTGTTCCTTTCATCAACACAATCATAACCAATACCCCCCAACGGTTAGTCAGGTGCTGCAAAATCGGTCTGGAAGGGCAATTAACGGCTAACACATAACCACGCCCGACAAAATCAGAAAATTTTTCCATTTTTATTTCCTTTATTTCAATTAGTTAAAAATTTTTGTAAAACTTACATCTTTGAGATTACTTTTTTAAAGTAAGTTTTAAATATATACTACACCACATCAGCTCTTTTGACAAAAAATCAACAAAAATCACTCTGTTTGGATTAAAACAGCAATCTGCTCGTTCCAAAAATGTGATCTTGCTCCAATTTTTGAAAAATTATTGAAATAACTCTTCACAAATTCAATCATTCATCGGTATTATTGCCCTACACAAATAAAATAATAAAAAACATTCCTCGAATATATCGTCTTTTATGCGACATTATCTAATCCGTAATGTCGCATTTTTTATTTGCAAATTTTTCTTAAATAAGAACCGCTTGTTCTCATTTTAAAGCTTACAAAATACATTAGAGTTTAACGAAACCGTCATAAATATGAACGGCGTCTCCCGTCATAAACAGTGGCTGCCCTACTCCTTGCCATTCAATGTGTAACGTTCCGCCGGGTAAATCCACTTGCACATTGTTGTCTAATACGCCTTGCATAATACCGACCGCAACCGCACCGCAAGCGCCGCTTCCGCAAGCTTGAGTTTCTCCCGCGCCACGTTCAAACACCCTTAATTTGATGTGATTGCGATTAATTACTTGCATAAAGCCGATATTGGCTCGTTCCGGGAAGCGTTCGTGACGTTCAAGTAAAGCGCCTAATTCATTCACGTTTGCCGTTTGAATATCTTCAACTTGTAATACACAATGCGGATTTCCCATTGAAACCACGCCGCACAAAACCGTTTGGATGTCCGTTCTTAAAATATAGTTTTTT
Organism: Mesocricetibacter sp.; assembly: GCA_041795785.1. Taxonomy (GTDB): domain Bacteria; phylum Pseudomonadota; class Gammaproteobacteria; order Enterobacterales; family Pasteurellaceae; genus CAJPST01. The sequence continues at coordinate 628 of JBHBXR010000167.1, read as the reverse complement.
TCAAATTTATTCGCTGAAAACGGAATTTGTGCCGGCTCCCAAATCGGCTCGCCCATATTGACTCGAATTTGTCCGTCGTCTTTTAAACTTAAGATCATTTTGCCTTTTGCGGTACTGACATGAATATGCTGTTTGTGCGTAAGCCCTTTTAGGGTGACAAAACGGGCAAAACATCTCGCTCCGTTACCGCATTGAGAGACTTCGCTGCCATCCGCATTAAAAATGCGGTAATGAAAATCCAACTCGGGATCGTAAGGAGGTTCAACGAGAAGAAGTTGATCAAAACCGATTCCGCGATGGCGATCGGCTAATTTCCGAATAATATCTTCCGTTAAAAACACATTCTGTGTAACGCCGTCAACGACCACAAAATCATTGCCAAGTCCGTGCATTTTTGAAAATTGCATATATTTTCCTATGATTAAAAATGTTTATTGATCTGGATTATGGCGACGGCAATTATTTATTGTTATATTGCCTGCCCTTTATATACGGGCGTTTACGCCTTTAAACTTCCTCAGTATGGGGACTTTTTCTTAAAATTACAATGGAGCAATCTATGTCTATGATGTTTATCATTCAATTTGCTGTTGTATTACTCTGTATTTTAATCGGTGCGCGTATTGGT
>JBHBXR010000166.1:0-5054 GCA_041795785.1 Mesocricetibacter sp. | reverse complement strand
GCAGAAAAACAAAACCATATTAACGGAATTGAGAATTTTTGGAACCAAGCTAAACGTCATTTGCGCAAATTTAACGGTATTCCCAAAGCATATTTTGAGTTGTACTTGAAGGAATGCGAATGGCGTTTTAATCACAGTAACTTAAAATCTCAAATTTCCATTTTAAAACAATTGGTTAAGGGTAGTTTAAGTTAGTTATCTAGGACAGCCCCAAATAAAAAATGCAGTCATTTCCAAAATAAACGGAATTTTGACCGCACTTTACGCGTTAGATAATGAAACGGATTCGGGGGAGATTATCTTTCCGCTTTTAGAATGCCTGAAGACCCTTCGGAATAATCGCGTGGCGGCTCATCGGTTTTTGCTTCTTCAGCGGTTGGTTGCGTTGCATCGGATTTTACCGCTTCAACGGTTTCCCCTTCGGTTTTTGCCGTTTCTTCCGTGATTAAGTTGTGCGGGAACAGTAATTTTTCCGCCAATTCAGGCAATAATTGTGTCGAAGAAGCCGCCAAATGACGATAGAGTTTCTGATAATCCTGAGCAAGGGTTTTCAGTAAATCCGCACTTTCGGCGAAGTGTTTTTCCAATTGTTGCTTTTGGTTGTCCAGTTCGGTTTTGACTTGCTGTAATTCCGCTTCGGTTTGCACTTGTTTTTTAACCGAGTCTTTGGTTAAGCGCAATAATAAATATCCCGCAACAAATCCGACAATGGCGCCGATTAACGCTGTCTGCCACATTTCCGGTGTCCAATTTTGCATAATAATCACTCCTTTAAGTAAAAATGTTATAAATAAGGATAACCTCAAAATCCGATTTTGTCTTGTTGCAAATTTTATTTCTTTGCGTTAGATCACAAATAATAAAAATCGCATTGAAAATAAAGCATATAAATAATCCGGTTAAAACAGTTAACCGGATTATTAGCGGGGTTGACGAAAACGGCTGTCAGCCTATCGACGTTTCCATTTATTTGCTGGAATAGTAACCCGCCATAGAACTGTAAATGGCATTTTCATTTTGAATAACGCTGTATTTGGCGTTTAAAATGGAAATCTGCGAAGTTTTTTCGGTATTCGCCGCATTCAACCATTCTCTTAACTCGGAAACACCGGCATCGTAACGATTGCGATAATATTGAGTAATGCGTTGATCATACTCATATTTTTTCTTCAGATTATCAAAATTCTGAATAGATTGGGTGTAAGAAAAATAATTGGTATCTATATCATTCAAGGCGGTGGTAATTCCTTGTTCAAAGTTTAATTTAGCCGTTTCATAAGCCGCTTCCGAGATTTTAACGTTCCATTTAACGTGATTCCAATCTAAGAACGGCAGACTGATGCTGACCGTTCCGCCGGCAATCGGCGTATTGAATGCGTTGTTTACTTTATTTCCTGAAGAAGACAAACTGCTGCCCAACGTAATGGACGGGAACCAACTTTTCTGTGCGGCTTTGGCATCTTTAAACCCGCTGGCCAAACGGTATTGATAGCCTTTCACATCCGGACGGTTGGCGATTGCCGAGACGGGAACGTTTAAATTTACGCCGACGGTTTTAACGTTCAAAATATGCGGATATTTGATGTTTAACGGATCATTCGGCGTTAAGTTAAGCAAATTGCGTAAAGTTTGTTCCGCTGTTTTCTTTTGCGTTTGGTAATTGAGCAATGAGTTACGCGCCGTTAGAACGGATTGTTGAGCCTGATCCGTGCTTGCGGCATCCGCTACGCCTTGACGTAAGCGGTTTTGCATAATGCTGTTAATTTGCGAATAATATTTCACCGCGTCTTCACTGGCCGTAATGGCATCGTTTAAATAGGCAATTTGATAATAAGTGGTGACCACGGAGTTGATCAACGACTGACGGGTCGCTTCCAAGTCTTGCGTGGTTGCCTGATGTTCCCATTGTGCGGCGGAAGCGCTGTCCGCCAAGCGACGCCATAAATCAAGCGTGTAACTGACATTTAACGAACCGCCGTGGCTGATCGTAGAATTTCCGCCGTTATTAATGTTTTTATTGGCGGATGAGCTGGTTGAGCCGCTAAATGTCGGCACAAGATCCGCGCCTAACAGATTGGCGTTATAAAGTGCTTTGTTTACGGCAACGGTGGCTTTCGCCAAATTTTTATTATTGAGTAACGCTTGTTCTACAAGACGGTTTAATTCGGTATCTTTGTATAAAGTCCACCAATCTTCTTTGATATTATATTGTTTGGTGATTTCTTCATATTGCTGAAAATCTTGCTGCGCCGCATTATAAGAATCGTCAATATTGGCGCAACCCGCCAATGCGGTTGAAAATAATAGCGATAATGTCAGTTTATTCATTTGGAACATTGTTTTCTCCTTATTAGTTAAAAATACAGTAAATTTTGACCGCACTTTGTTTTAAGTTGAGCGAAATTATATCAGCAATATTACTCTCTTGCTAATGCCGTAATCGGATTGAGCAGGGAAGCATTGCGTGCCGGCATATAACCGAATACGATGCCGATTAATGTGGAGCAGAGCACCGCCGCCACAATCGAGAATGTTGAAAAAATCATTGTAAAATCCGTCATAAAGGTATTGAATACCACGCCGAAAATCACGGATAACAAAATCCCCGTTACACCGCCGATTAAGCAAATCAGCACCGCTTCGATTAAGAATTGCTGCAAAATATTGGATTGTCGCGCGCCGATTGCCATACGGACGCCGATTTCCTTGGTGCGTTCGGTCACGGATACCAGCATAATATTCATCACGCCGATGCCGCCGACCACCAATGAAATCAGCGCAATACAAGAAATTAATAATTTCATCGTATTAGTAGTGCTTTCAATGGTTTGCTTAATAGTGTCCGTATTCATCACAAAGAAATCTTTTTTGCCGTGACGGACTAACAATAAATTGGTCAGATCTTTTTCTGCTACGGTGGAGTTTACGTCGTCACGCACTTTTACGGTAATGGAGTCAATTTTTTGGTTGCCTGAAATTTTGTTCATCGCCGTAGTATAAGGAATATAAATATTCAGGTTGGAACTGGTCATGCCCATATTGTTTTGAGTGGCGGCGATACCGATAACGCGCAGCGGTTTTTTATTCATCATTAAAACTTGCCCGATAGGATTTTGGTTTTTAAAGACTTGTTTCAATGTATTTTCATCAATCACGGCAACCTGTTCGTTATGTTTCACGTCGTTCGCAGTAAAAAACGCGCCCTGTTTTAAGCTCAATCCTTTTACATTAAAGTATTGCTCGCCCACGCCTCTGACTTGCGCGGTAAAATCTTTATTTTGATAAACTAAAGTGGCGCTTACACTGCTGTTCGGCGTTGCGCTGATGATATAACTTTGTTTGGCAAGGATATCGGAATCGCCTACCGTCAGGTTTTGCATTCTTTCCGCCCGTCGATCACCGAATCCCGTACCGTTGAAAATATCCATGGTATTCGTGCCCATCGAATTAATATTCGCCAGAATTTTTTGTTGCGAACCGTTACCGAGCGCAACCACGCAAACTACGGACGTAATCCCGATGATAATTCCCAGCATAGTCAATAAGGAACGTAATTTATGGGCAATAATCGCTTTCACCGACATTTTAAAGGATTCGGTAAATTGATCTTTATAAAGGGTGAAACGATTCTTTTGTACGCTCGGACTGTCTGTTTTTTCAACGATAAGATCGGCTTTGCGGGTGTCTTCAATAATACGTCCGTCTTTAATTTCAATAATACGATTGGCAAATGCGGCAATTTGTTTATCGTGCGTCACGACAATGATGGTGTGACCTTCACGGTGCAACTGTTGCAAAATTGCCATAACGGTTTCGCCGCTTTTGCTGTCTAATGCGCCGGTCGGCTCGTCGGCTAAAATAATATCGCCACCGTTCATCAACGCTCTGGCAATACTGACGCGCTGTTGCTGACCGCCGGACAGTTGGTTCGGTTTGCTGTGTAATTTATCGCTTAAGCCCAATTTTTCCAGTAAGAAGGCGGCGCGTTGCAGGCGTTCTTTTTCATCGACGCCGGCATAAATCGCGGGTAAAGCGACATTTTCCAATGCGGTTAAAGTGGAAAGCAGATTATAACGTTGGAAAATAAACCCGAATTTTTTTTGCCGTAAATCCGACAGTTCATCGGAATTAAGTTTGCTCACTTCCGTTTGTGCAATTTTATAAGAGCCGGAGGTAGCGGTATCCAAACAGCCGATAATATTCATCAATGTGGATTTGCCAGAACCGGATTGCCCGATAATGGCAATGAAATCCCCTTTTTGGATTTCCAAGTTAATGTCTTTCAGTACTTGCGTGCGGTTTTCACCTTCACCGAAATACTTATTGATCTTGCTGATTTCAATAATATTCATAAATTTGACCGCACTTATCAGAACATTCTCGGTCCGCGAACCGTACCGACTTTTTCACCGCTGGCAACCTGTGACGAAATGACTTTTTCGCCTTCTTGTAAACCCGACGTGATTTGCGTATTCACATCGTCATTCAAACCGATGGTCACTTCCCGCTGTTCCACCTGATTGTTCGCGTTTAATAGATTTACAAAGGTTTTATTACCTTGTTTTTGTAAGGTCATGGTCGGAATCATCAGGGTATTTTCGACATCGGCAATGGTAATGATATTTTTGATGGTCATCCCGATACGCAATTTATTGTCTTGATTATCTACAATCACATTGGCGTAATAATAAATTGCGCTGGTATCGGAAACGCTTTCGGCGTATTCGTTGTCCGTCAAGGTCGTCATCGCGGGATCAACGGAAGCAACGGTTGAACGATAAACCGTATCGGGATCCGCAAGCGTGCTGAATTCCACCGCCATGCCGGTTTTTACTTTAGTGACGTCGCCTTCTGAAATTTCCGGTTTAATCAGCATTTTACTTAGATCCGCCACTTGAACGATGGTCGGCGTAGTTTGATTGGCGTTAACGGTTTGTCCTTCGGAAACCGGAATGGAAATCACCGTGCCGTTAATCGGCGAGAGGATTTTCGTGTATTCCAAATTGGTTTTTGCCGTGCTGAGGCTTATTTCCGCTTTTTTGATGGATGCTTCG
>JBHBXR010000165.1:0-4956 GCA_041795785.1 Mesocricetibacter sp. | reverse complement strand
TTTTCCTGCCAAGACAATTGCGCATATTGAGGCGATGACAAATCCAAAATCGTCGGATATTTCACGACGCCGAGAATAGTACGGCGGGTCAGATTCATGCCTGCATTCAGTGTATAGGGTTCCAGGCGGGTCAATAAGCGAAACGTTTGCGCATTGCCTTCAAAACCGCCGTGATGACGCATCATATAATTAAGCGCCACTTCACCGCCGTGTCCGAAGGGCGGATGCCCGATGTCATGGGCAAAACACAGACTTTCGATTAAATCATTGGAAGGCAGTAAGGATTTCAAGTTTTTTTGCAGCTCGCTTTTATCCGCGTCCGATTGCAAAGCGAGATGTGCGAAAGCTTCCACAAACTTTAACTGGGAAACCAAACTGCTGCCGATTTGCGCCACTTCTAACGAATGGGTCAAGCGGGTACGGTAGAAATCATTTTCGCCCACTGCATGAATCTGGGTTTTGGCTTGCAGACAGCGAAACGCCGCGCTGTGTAAAATCCGTCCGCGATCACGACGAAAAGGCGGACGGTGATCTTTTTCGCGGGGCTTATCCGTCAAAAAGCGCTCCTGCCAAGCGTTGTCAATGTGGTTTTTCAGCATTATGCCACCAATAAGCAAATGAATTTAAAGATAATCGGCGCTAAAATCGAGCTGATAATACCACATAATACCAAGGCGATGGAACTGTAACTGCCCGCTTTCGCATCCGCTTCCATACAGCTTACGGTGCCTAACGCATGGGAAACGGAACCCACCGATAAGCCGATGGCTTCCGCCTGCTTAATGCCGATTTTCTTCAATAACACATAGCCGAAAATGGAACCCTGCAAACCGGCGACGATAACCCCCACCGCCGCTACTGCAGGCACGCCGCCGATATTGCCCGCAATTGCCATGGCAATCGGCGTAGTGACGGATTTCGGTAATACGGTTGCGACGATTTCAGGCGTTGCGCCAAGCGCCAATGCCAATAATGCGCCGGTCAACATAGAAAAAACCGATGCTGAAGTGGTGATTAATAAAATGCTTTTCCAATGCGCCGCAATTTGACGCAACTGTTCATACAACGGCAACGCCAACGCTACCACACTTAATCCGAGTAAATTATTCAGTGGCGCATTGCCTGCCATATAGTCGTCATAAGGGATTTTCGCCACTAATACGACTGCGATTAAAATTAACACGGTCAGAATAAAAGTATTCAACAGTACGGATTTCAACCGTTTATTAATTTGCAATGCCACCCAGAAAGCGGCGATCGTCAATAGGGAATACAAATAAATCATGCTTGTTCCTTAGCGCGTTTTTTCAACACTTTTTGGCGCAAACGGGCAAATGATTTTAGAGAAAACAGATAATCGGCGAAAAAGCCTAATAGCACTAAGGTGACGCAAGTGCTGACAATATTCGGAATCAGCAGCGCATTGGCTTGAGAAACAAGCAGTTCGGAATATTTGATGATGCCTACGCTGACCGGTACGAATAACACCGCCATATAACGAATCAACAGGCTGGCGCCCATAAAGATCCAATGTACCTTGATGATTTGCGTGGTTAATCCGAAAAACAGCAGCAACAATCCCCAAATACTGCCCGGCACGCCTACCGGCACATAATACGCAATTTGTTCGCCGAGATACAACATCAAATATAAAACAGCGAAAGAACGCGCCAACTGAATGATCTTTTCTTTCATCTCTCTTCCTTGCTCAATTTTTTTCATAAAAATTCAACGGAATTTTACTCCCATTTTTTCATTTTGTGCGGCTTTTCGTTAAAATAGTGCATCTTTAATTGACTTGAAATAAAAAATGGGCAAAAAACCGACCGCACTTTTAGCCGTTTTACTGCTTTTCTCCTTATCCGTTCAAGCGCAACGCAACTTAATGTGTCGCGTCGTGGCGATTGCCGACGGCGATACGTTTACCTGTCTGTTGTCAAACAATAAGCAGCTCAAAGTACGCCTACAAGAAATCGATGCGCCGGAAAAAGGGCAACCTTTCGGCAAGAAAGCGCGACAAACTTTGGCGCGCCTGATACATAAGAAAACCGTCACGCTGTCTGTTTCCGCTTACGATCGCTATCAACGGACGCTCGCCACGGTTTATAATCAACAAAATGAAAATATCAACTTGAAAATGGTGCAGCTCGGCATGGCTTGGGCGTATAATCGCTACGTTAAAAATCCCGCTTATTTTCAGGCGCAACAACAAGCGGAACGACAACGCCTCGGCTTATGGCAGGATCCCTATCCCGTTGCCCCAGATCTGTTCCGCAAACAACAAAAATCAGAGTAATACTATGTATGACAGCCGACAATTTCGCGCACAATTTCCTTATTTTCAGCGCAATGACGCCGCCGTCTATCTGGACAGCGCCGCCACCGCCTTAAAACCGCAAGCCTTAATTGATGCAACGACGGCATTTTATTGTTCCGCCGGCTCGGTGCATCGCAGTCAATATGACGAAAAACAGACCGCACTTTACGAACAGGCGCGTGTCCGCGTGAAAAATCTGCTCAATGCCGAAAGCGAAAATGCCGTCATCTGGACTTCCGGCACCACGCAAGCAATCAACACCGTTGCCAACGGTTTGCTTACGCACATCGGCAAAGACGATGAAATTCTCATCAGTGAGGCGGATCATCACGCTAATTTCGTCACTTGGCACGCAACCGCACAAAAGTGCGGTGCGAAAATTCGTATTTTACCCATTACGGAGAATTGGCTGATTGATGAAAACGCTTTAATCGCCGCCTTAAATCCGCGCACCAAATTCGTCGCGCTGAACTATGTTTCCAACGTCACCGGCACGGAGCAACCGATTCAACGTTTGATTGAATTAATCCGTCAACACAGCAAGGCGTTAGTCTTGGTGGATGCGGCACAGGCGGTTAGCCACATTAAAATAGACGTGCGACGCTTAGATGCGGATTTTATCGCGTTCTCCGCCCATAAACTTTACGGCCCGAACGGTTTGGGGGTGCTAAGCGGAAAACCCGCCGCTTTGGAGTTGCTGCAACCGTTGCAATACGGCGGCAAAATGGTGGAACGCGTATCCGCACGGCAAATTACCTTTGCCGAACTGCCTTATCGTTTGGAAGCGGGTACACCGAATATCGCTGCGGTAATCGGGTTCAATGCAGTGTTGGAATGGTTGGAACGAATTGATTTCGTACAAGCGGAAAATCACGCCATCAATCTTGCGCAACAGGCAAAAGTGCGGTTAAAAAATTATCCGTTTTGCCGACTGTTTGAATCGTCGCAACCAAGTTCCGTCGTGTGCTTTGTGTTCGACGGTATCACCTGCTCCGATCTAGCGACTTTATTGGCGGAACAAAACATCGCGCTGCGCAGCGGCGTGCATTGCGCGCAGCCTTACTTGGCGCGCTTGGGACAAGTTTCCACCTTGCGTCTGTCTTTTGCACCTTATAACGAGCAAAAAGATTTAGAGGATTTTTTTAAGGCATTGGATAAAAGTTTGGCATTATTGGCGGATTAATATGCAACAACTGATCGAAGCAAGAAACTGGGAAGAACGCTACCGCCTGATTATTCAAGCGGGTAAAAACCTGCCGCAACCAAATGAAACGCAACTTGCCGCTATGCAAGTGATTGAAGGCTGCGAAGTGAAAGTCTGGTTTAAAATTGAAGAAAATCCTCCGCAAAATAAAGGAAAAACCGACCGCACTTTTCATTTTCAGGCATACAGCGAAGCCCGCATCGTCAACGGGCTGTTGTGGATTTTATTGCAGGAAATCAACGGCAAAACTACAGCCGAGCTGCAAAAATTCAATTTGACGGATTATTTCACCCGATTAGGCATCGCACAGCGACTGAGTTCCACAAGGCTAAACGGGTTGAAGCAGATTGAGAAATTGATTAACACATTGGAGAGCTAAAAATGAATAATCTTGCCGGCAACAAAACCGTCAATGAAGCAAATACGCAAAAACGAACACTACCTTACATCAAAGGATTTGTGCTGGGAATTGTGTGGCTAATTTGTATTACCGTTGTGTTCATTACTGTTTTCGGCACTCTGGAAAATATTGAAGTCAATCAGCGTATGCAACAAGGCTTCAACATTAACAGGATATTACCCGCATTCTTCGTATTTGGATTAATACTTGTTATTCATCTGTTCTATACATTAATCTTAGCCGTTCCCATTGTAATTTTTGCCGTGTATAAGCAATTGGAAAGGAATCTCGCCAATTTCGCCTGCCTTGTTAGCATTCATATGGGATTGACTTTCGTACTGTTCGGCAGTCTGCTACTGAGCGAGATACATTTGTTTAATTTCTTACTGATGAGCATGACTTTTCATGCGCTATATTACGTACTATCCGTCGGTGTTGTATTTTGGTTTACCCTGCCCAAACCGATGAGCCGGTTTGCGTAACTCAGGTTCCAAAAGTGCTGTCGTTTTTCAGCTGTTTGGCAAACGAAAAAACAGTGAAAATATCGACCGCACTTTATATATTCACACAAACACCGTTTGCACCAACAACATATACAATCCCGTTCCCACAGCCATGGAAAGAAACATATTTTTCTTCCATAAATGTAACGCAAGAGTCACCGCGCCGGCGATAAAATCGGGTAAGCCGTGATAAGCGCTGAAAATGTCTACGTTTTTATAACAGTACACCACTAACATACCGAACATGGCGGCGGGCAGGACTTTGCCTAGATAGCGGATATATTCGGGAATCGGGCGGTTGGCAGGAAAAACCCAAAACGGTAACCAACGGCAAAATTGAACGCCGATAACACCCATAGCAATAGTGATGATTTGTTCTGTCAGCGTCATATTATTCCACCTTTTCAATTTTACTTGCCAATTTCGGGCGCCTCAGGGTCAACATTGCCCAAATGCCGAGTAAGGTCGGCACTAAAAAATGTTCTTTACCGACGGTAATCAAACAAAACAGGGCAATACCAAGTCCTAACAA
>JBHBXR010000164.1:0-11534 GCA_041795785.1 Mesocricetibacter sp. | reverse complement strand
GGCGGTGGACATGAGCGCGGGATGCGTTCGGGCACATTGCCGGTGCATCAAATTGTCGGTATGGGAGAGGCTTATCGTATCTGTAAAGAGGAAATGGCAAGCGAAATGCCGCGTTTGACTGCGTTGCGTAATCGTTTGTACAACGGTCTGAAAGATATTGAAGAAACCTATGTAAACGGTTCGATGGAACATCGTTTGGGCAGCAATCTGAACATCAGTTTCAACTATGTGGAAGGCGAATCCTTAATGATGGCATTGCGTGATATTGCGGTTTCATCCGGCTCCGCTTGTACATCCGCCAGCTTGGAGCCTTCTTATGTATTGCGTGCGCTCGGGTTAAACGACGAGTTGGCACACAGTTCCATTCGTTTCACTTTAGGGCGTTGGACGACGGAAGAAGAAATTGATTACACCATTAATTTGGTAAAAAGTGCGGTGCAAAAATTAAGAGAATTATCGCCGCTGTGGGATATGTTTAAAGAAGGCATTGATTTAAACAGCATTGAATGGACACATCATTAATCGTCTGACAGGCGGATAGAAAGAGGAATATAATTATGGCATACAGTGAAAAAGTGATTGATCATTACGAGAACCCGCGCAACGTCGGTTCTTTTGATAAAAAAGCGGCGGACGTAGGCACCGGCATGGTAGGCGCACCGGCATGCGGCGATGTTATGCAGTTACAAATTAAAGTGAACGATGAAGGCATTATCGAAGACGCAAAATTCAAAACTTACGGTTGCGGCTCGGCGATTGCTTCCAGCTCATTGATTACCGAATGGGTAAAAGGCAAATCCTTGGATGAAGCGGGCGCCATTAAAAACAGCCAAATTGCGGAAGAATTGGAATTGCCACCGGTGAAAGTGCACTGCTCCATCTTAGCGGAAGACGCAATTAAAGCCGCCATCGCCGACTATAAAGCGAAAAAGGGTTCCTGATATAAAAGTGCGGTCGGAATTTTTATTGATTTTTGACCGCACTTTTCCTTTATCAAACTGATTAGTTCTTCGGATAAAAATGCTTAGCGAAAAATCAACGGCGATCATTATATTATTGTCGGGTTTAATTATTCCGACGGTTTTGATGTTTCCTCATCAGGCGAAACTGAATTTTATCACCCTGTATGATTATACGGTTAATCTACTGCTGTTTTGTTGGTTGCCTTTGTTGACCGCCAGTTTGTTGTATTTTAAAGTGCGTCCGGCAGCCGTGACGGGAGCCGCCTCTGTAGTGACGCTGTTGTCGGTGCTGACGGCATTCAATATCACGGATAAAACCCAATTCGGCACGGGAAACTTTTGGTATATCTATTTGATCGCGGGGGGAGGCGCTTTTATTCTGTCGCTTTATCCCGCCTTTATTCGCCCGACATTTTTTGCCCGTTCTCCGTTGAGAGCTTGGGCGTTTGCGACAATTATCACCTTGCTCAGCTTTGCTATGGTGATTGTCGCTATTATCAACGGATTATTTAATTCGCCGGTTATTTCATCATCACATTTTTAGGAGTTCAAATGGCAATAACATTAACGGAAAGTGCCGCCAATCGGGTTAAAACCTTTTTAGCCAATCGCGGCAAAGGCATCGGTTTACGTCTCGGTATTAAAACCTCAGGCTGCTCGGGGTTGGCTTATGTGCTTGAATTTGTTGACGAACTAAATGAAGATGATAACGTGTTCGAACAAAACGGCGTGAAAGTGATCGTAGATGCCAAAAGTTTGGTGTATTTAGACGGAACCGAACTGGATTTCGTAAAAGAAGGGTTAAACGAAGGCTTTAAATTCGCCAATCCGAATGTGAAAGACCAATGCGGCTGCGGCGAAAGCTTTAACGTTTAAGAGAGCGGCTAATGAACAATCCTTTTGTTTTATTTGATTTACCGGTTTGCTTTGAGCTGGATCAGGCGGCATTATCGGCACGTTATTTGGCATTGCAGAAATCGTTGCATCCGGACAATTTCGCGCACAGTTCGTCACAGGAGCAGCGTTTGGCAATGCAGAAATCGGCGGAAATCAACGATGCGTTACAGATTTTAAAAGATCCGATCAGCCGAGCCGACAGCATTATTGCCATTCATTGCGGCGAACATCCGCATACGGAAGAAAAAAGCAATCATGATATGACGTTTTTAATGCAACAAATGGCATGGCGCGAACAGTTGGAACAAATTGAACGCTCACAAGATTCGGATGAATTAACGGCGTTTGCACGGCAAATCGAACAAACCCGTAATGAAATTTTAAGCGAAATTTCCACCGCACTTTCTGCACAAAACTGGCAACAGGCAAAAATCATTAACGACAGATTGCGTTTTGTAAAAAAACTGGCGATGGAAATAGAACGGATTGAAGAACAACTAATGGATTTTTAAGAAGATAAATTATGGCATTATTGCAAATCACCGAACCGGGTAAAAGTGCGGCGCCACATCAGCATAAATTGGCAGTCGGCATTGATTTAGGCACAACTAACTCGTTGGTGGCAACGGTACGCAACGGGCAAAGTGAAATTCTGGCGGACGAACAAGAACGCCCTTTGTTACCTTCCGTTGTGCATTTTCAGAAAGAGAACGTCATTGTCGGTTACGAAGCGGGCGCAATGGCGAGTCAGGATCCGCAAAATACCGTGATCTCGGTGAAGCGTTTAATCGGGCGTAGCTTGGCGGATGTGAAAGAGCGTTATCCGAATTTGCCTTATCAATTTGCGCAAACGGAAAACGGGTTGCCGTTATTAAAAACCGCACAAGGGTTACGCAGTCCGATAGAGATTTCGGCAGAAATTCTGAAAAAACTGACCGCACTTTCCGAACAACGTTTGGGCGGAGCGTTATCCGGGGCGGTGATTACCGTGCCGGCTTATTTTGATGACGCGCAGCGCCAAAGCACCAAAGATGCGGCAAAATTAGCAGGTTTGAACGTCTTGCGTTTGTTGAACGAACCGACCGCCGCTGCCATTGCATACGGTTTGGACAGCGGACAGGAAGGCGTGATTGCCGTGTATGACTTGGGCGGCGGTACTTTCGATATTTCCATTTTGCGCTTATCCAAAGGTGTGTTTGAGGTATTGGCGACGGGCGGCGATACGGCGTTGGGCGGTGATGATTTTGATCATCTGTTAGCGGATTGGATTGCAACGCAAGCGGGCATTCAACCGCAAAACGAACAGCAATATCGTCAGCTGACCGAGTTGGCAACCCGGACTAAAATCAACCTGACCACCCAGGATAGAGTGCAGATTGATTATCATCATTGGCAGGGGCAAATCAGTCGAACGCAATTTGACGAATTAATCCAACCTTTAGTGAAACGCTCTTTATCGGCTTGCCGTCGTGCATTGAAGGATGCCGGCGTGAGCGTGGATGAAGTGAAAGAAGTGGTGATGGTGGGCGGTTCCACCCGTGTGCCTTATGTACGCGAACAAGTGGGAGAATTTTTCCGGCGCCGACCTCTGACTTCCATTGATCCCGATAAAGTGGTGGCGTTGGGTGCGGCGATTCAAGCGGATATTTTAGTCGGCAATAAACCTGATGCGGAAATGCTGTTGTTGGATGTGATCCCGCTGTCATTGGGCATTGAAACCATGGGCGGCTTAGTGGAAAAAATTATTCCGCGCAATACCACCATTCCGGTCGCGCGCGCGCAAGAATTCACCACATTTAAAGACGGTCAAACGGCGATGTCAGTACATATCGTACAAGGTGAGCGTGAATTAGTGGCGGATTGTCGTTCTCTTGCCCGTTTCACGCTGCGCGGTATTCCGCCGATGGCGGCGGGAGCGGCGCATATTCGGGTAACCTATCAGGTGGATGCGGACGGTTTATTAAGCGTGACCGCATTGGAGAAATCCACCGGCGTGCAATCTTCCATTCAGGTGAAACCTTCTTACGGTTTAACCGATGATGAAATTGCCAATATGCTGAAAGCCTCAATGGAACATGCGAAAGAAGATATTCAGCTACGTTTGTTAGTGGAGCAACGGGTTGAAGCGCAGCGTGTCATTGAAAGCGTACGCAATGCGCTGGCGGACGATCAGGATTTATTAAACGACGAAGAACTAAGTGCAGTCAAAAATGCACTTGTTTTGTTAGAACAGTTACAGCAACAGGACGATTCTCTTGCCATTAAACAGGGAATCAAAGCCCTTGATGCGGCAACACAGGAATTTGCCGCACGCCGGATGGATAAATCCATTCGTTCGGCGTTAGCGGGTCAAAACATAAAAGATATTGAAGGAAATTAAGATGCCAAAAGTAGTTTTTCTCCCGCATCCGGAATTTTGTCCGGAAGGGATGGTAGTTGATGCAGCGGCAGGTGAGAATTTATTGGAAGTGGCGCACAATGCCGGTGTGGAAATTCATCACGCCTGCGACGGTTCTTGTGCCTGTACTACTTGCCATGTGGTTATTCGTGAAGGCTTTGACAGCTTAAACGAGGCGACGACGCAGGAAGAAGATATGCTAGATAAGGCTTGGGGATTGGAAATGGACAGCCGTTTATCCTGTCAGTGCGTTATCGGCAATGAGGACTTGGTGGTGGAAATCCCGAAATATAATATCAACCATGCAAATGAGGCGGCACACTAATGAAATGGTCAGACAGTCAGGCGATTGCCGAAGCGTTGTACGATTTGCATCCCGATTTGGATCCGAAAACCGTACGCTTTACCGATATGCACCAATGGATTTGCAATCTGGACGATTTCGACGATGATCCGCAGAAATCCAATGAAAAAATCCTCGAAGCCATTTTATTGTGTTGGTTGGATGAGTACGAGTAGTTAAAAATCCACTGAGAAATCAGTGGATTTTTTAAGCTGTTAAGGCAATTTTGCCAGCACGCAATAACCTTCCTCTATGCCTTCAATCCGATATTCCGTATCTGCGCACATAAAGGCGGATTCGCCTTGTTTTAATAAAAGTGCGGTGGAATTTTCGCTTATTTTTAATGCCCCCTGCATGACGAATAAAATCGTAGCACTTTGAGTTTTGCCTTGATGTTGTTCGTCGTGGCGGAAGCAGACGTTTTCTAAAGCGAAGTCTTTAGCCGGTGTGGAATAAGTGAAAACCCGCTGATCTTGCGGTGCGGGCGGAATGATTTGCGGTTCCACTTCGCGGCAATCCACCACTTTCAGCAACTCGGGAATATCCACGTGTTTCGGCGTTAGACCGCCGCGAATTACGTTGTCGGAGCAAGCCATTAATTCGATATTCTGACCGCGTAAATAAGCGTGCGGAATGCCGGCATCCTGATAAATGCCTTCGCCTTCTTTGGTATGTACGATGTTAAACAGATAGAAACAAATCAAGCCGGCGTCTAATTTTTCAGCGGGGATTTCCATTGCCTCCATTGCATATAACACCCAATAATCTGGGTTATCCAAGAGCAGTTCGCCTTGTGTATAAGCCGTTTGATTCGCTTTGATAATCGGATGCAACCATGCCGCCAGTTGGGTTTGGTCGGCTTGCATAATATCTGCGTAAAACCCGTGTAAATCCTGCGTGCTTAATTTGTCCGCCAACGTATGCAATGACGGGCGGGATTTTAATGTCGCCAAAATTTTGTCTTTGGTTTTAAAACCGTGCAAGAGCCAAAAGTCCGATAATGCGATCATCATTTCGGGCTTGTGATTATTATCTTTGTAAGTACGTTTCGGATCTTTCAAATCCACGCCTTTGGCATTTTCCGCAGCAAAGCCGATTTCCGCTTGTTTTTTGGTCGGATGAAGTTGAATGGAAAGCGGTTTTTCCACGTCCAAAATTTTCAATAAGTAAGGCAGTTCGTCGCCGAAAACGGCGCGACTTTGCCTACCAAGTGCGGTCGGATTTTGGGCTAAAAATTCAGTTAAGGAGACGGTTTGTCCGTCGATTTCAAGCTGAGAAGGAGAGGAACTGTGCGCACCGAGCCACCACTCCGCATAATATTGGTCAGGCTGTTTGGCGATGTTTAACAGTGCGGGAATATAGTTTTTACCGCCCCAAACATAGTGCTGCATACTGCCGGTTAATTTATAAATGCCAGTCATTTTATTTCCTTACTAATAATAGATTGATGATTTTGCTTAGGATTGCCGAAAAATGTCAATAATTATTTACTGCATATATTACAAGATATGTGTAATTCTGCGCTATTTTAAAATAAAAACCTCTTTGTTACCAAAGAGGTTTTTGCGAAGCATCAAGCTTTAATTACAGGCTGAACACGGCAAATAATACAATGACGCTGTATAAGCCTGCCAAGCCGTAAAAAATCATTCCGCCCGCCGGCACATGAATTTTGAAATCATGCAATCCTAAGTGGATACGGTGCATACCGCACCAAGCAGGGAAAATTAATAAGGCGAGAATAGCGAGTTTTCCGATCCAAGTATGCGCGAAAGCAATAATATTGTCCGGCGATACTAATCCGAACGGAAGAAGAAAACCCAAAATCAGCACTAAAACAGGGAAAAATACCGCACTGATTGCGCCGCCCGCACCGAACAGTAACCAAACTGCCGGTTCATTTGAACGTGGTGGATGTTGTTTGTCCATATTTATTTCTCCCTATACTAAAATCAAGGCAAGGAGACTGACCGCTCCGGTGATGCCCCAGAAAATTTTAGAGACTAATTTCGCATCAAGACGCTCGTTTTTAACGACAATATTCGCCATTTGCGGTGCCATATTAAAAAATGTGAAACTGTTTAGTATCACCGCACCAAGGGTGATGATATTGAGAAAAATCACCACCGGATTTTGTAAGAAAGCCACAAAAGAGGTGCTGAACGAACCGTTCCCCAAACTGATTAAGCCGTAAAGCAGAACCAAACAAAACCAAACTGTCGGTACGGAAGTGCTTTCACGCAGAACATAGAATTTGTAAAAATCTAACTTTTTCCACCAAGTCGGTTTCATTTCACGCACATATTTTTTGCGTTTACTTGCTACTGTTGTCATTTTACTCTCTCCTTATTTCTGCGGTTTTAACATTGCAAAAACATAGTCTTTCGCACTTTCGATTTTGCCTTGGTTCACTGCGGATGCCGGACCGACGTGTTTCGGGCAAACTTCGGAACAGTAACCGACGAAAGTACAACTCCACACCCCGTTTTTGCCGTTGATAATCGGCATACGTTCGGCTTTACCGTGGTCGCGGTTATCAAGGTTATAACGGTGGGCTAAAGTTAAAGCTGCCGGACCGACGAATTCAGGATTTAAACCGAATTGCGGACAAGCGGCATAACATAGACCGCAGTTGATACACATCGAGAATTGACGATATTTCTCCAATTGCGCAGGCGTCTGTTTGGTACGGCTTTTCGCCAATTCTGCGGACGGATGCGGTTTGCCGTCTAACTCAGGTGCTTTATTGCCGATGATATAAGGTTTGATGCTTTCCAAACTCTCAATAAAGTGGCTTAAATCCACCACTAAATCACGCTCAATCGGAAAGTTTGCCAAGGCTTCGATACGCATATGACCGCTGTAATCGCGTAAGAAGGTTTTACACGCCAGTTTTGGTTTGCCGTTCACCATCATGCCGCACGAACCGCAGATCGCCATACGGCAAGACCAACGGTAAGACAGTTCGGGTTCGAGTTGATCTTTAATATAGCCCAACGCATCCAATAAAGAGGTTTGGCTGTCATAAGGGACTTGATAGGTTCTTAAGTATGGCTCTTTATCCACTTCCGGATTGTAACGCAATACTTCGACATTCATGATTGCTTGATTAGCCATTTGCTTTCTCCTTAGCTTTCGCAGCTGCTTCTTGTGCTTCTGCTTCCGCACCATAAACACGTTTTGCCGGTTGGGATTTAGTGATCTTCACATCGCTGTATTCGATACGCGGCGCACCGTCGGCATTATAGTATGCCAAGGTGTGTTTTAAGTAATTCACGTCATCACGTTCCACATAGTCCAAACGTTGGTGGGCACCACGGGATTCTTTACGTTCGATCGCAGAGTTTGCAATAGATTGCGCAACATCCAAGATATAACCCAATTCAATGGTATATAACACATTAGTATTGAACACGCTGGAACGGTCGGCAATACGGATATGTTTATAACGTTCTTTAAGCTCCGCAATTTTGTTAACGGTTTGCTGCATACTTTCCTGCGTACGGTAAATACCGCAACCTTCCTCCATTGAATCGCCCATTTCATCACGAATTTGCGACCAGGATTCAGTACCTTCTTGGTTATACAAATCTTCTAAACGGCGTACGACATCTTGTGCTTGCGCATCAATTGCCGTTTGATTTGCAGGCGCCGCTTCAACCGCACGTTGAGCCGCATATTCACCCGCCACGCGACCTAACACCACAAGTTCCGCCAATGAGTTGGAACCTAAACGGTTAGCGCCGTGTAAGCCTGAAGATGCGCATTCACCCACTGCAAATAAACCTTTAATACGGGTTTCGCTGTTGAAGTCCACTTCAATACCACCCATGGTATAGTGTACTACCGGACGTACCGGAATCGGCGCTTTCGCCGGATCTACGCCTTCATAAGCGCTTGCCAATTCACAAATGAACGGTAAGCGTTCGTGTAAGTATTTTTCACCTAAATGACGCAGATCCAAATGCACGACATCAACGCCTTTTTCGGTTTTTAATGTGTTGCCTTTGCGCCATTCCTGCCAGAACGCTTGAGAAACTTTATCACGCGGACCAAGTTCCATATATTTGTTTTCCGGTTTGCCAATCGGCGTTTCAGGACCCAAACCGTAATCCTGCAAGTAACGGTAACCGTTTTTATTGACTAAGATACCACCTTCACCGCGACAACCCTCGGTCATCAAAATACCGGTGTTCGGCAAGCCGGTTGGGTGATATTGAACGAATTCCATATCACGCAACGGCACACCGTGACGATAAGCCATGGATAAACCGTCACCGGTCACAATACCGCCGTTCGTATTGAAACGGAACGCACGACAACCACCACCGGTTGCGATAACTACCGCATTGGCATTGATTTGTACTAATGTACCTTCCATCATGTTCATCGCCACTAAACCGCGCGCGTGACCATCGTCCACTAAAATATCCAACACGAAGTGCTCGTCAAAACGTTGGATTTGCGGGAATTGAATGGAAGTTTGGAATAACGTATGCAATAAGTGGAAACCGGTTTTATCGGCGGCAAACCAAGTACGCTCGATTTTCATACCGCCGAAACGACGCACGTTGACATCGCCGTCCGCTTTACGCGACCAAGGACAACCCCAACGCTCAAGCTGAGTCATTTCCACCGGTGAATGCTGCACGAAATATTCGACCACATCCTGTTCGCACAACCAGTCACCGCCGGCGACCGTATCGTGGAAGTGTTTATCATAGGAATCTTCTTCCTTGATAACCGCCGCCGCACCGCCTTCTGCCGCCACAGTATGGCTACGCATAGGATACACTTTTGAAACTAATGCAATTTTCAGATTCGGATTTGCTTCCGCTGCCGCAATCGCTGCACGTAAACCGCCGCCGCCGGCTCCAACAATTGCAATATCGACATTAACGCTTTGCACGATATTTCCTCCAGTAAATAGTAAAGTAAAAAGTTCGTTAGAATCCGAGTGAACGGATTCACCGGAAAGTTACTCTATTGTGCCACTATTTTTCCCAAGAACTAACCCTTTTTTACTAATTTATCGGTAAAAATCACACTTTTGTGATCTACCTCAAAAAAGAGAAATCAGAGAGTTAAATACAAATTTGTAATTTATTGCGGGAAGAATGGTTTTGGTTTATCTTGCTCTCACTATTTGTGAATGTTTGAGGAAAACAATATGACAGATTTACTTTCCGCATCTTGTCGCGTCGCATTTGCTGCGTTAATTCACGATTTAGGCAAATTTAGCCAACGAGCCAAATTACCGATTTCCCGTGATGAACTAGATGCCCATAAAACCCTTTATTGTCCTTTTAACAAGGAAGGAAATTACCATTCCCACGTTCATGCCGCCTACACCGGCTATTCTCTCGATCAAATCGAGCAATATTTACCTAATATTATTCAAACGGAAACCTATCCTTTTGCTTCACGGCAAACAAACAGCGATTCGACCATTACCGATTCGCTGATTAATGCCGCAGCGGCACACCACAAACCGGATACATTTTTACAATGGATTATTGCGACTGCAGACCGTGTCGCATCCGGTTTTGAGCGTGAAACATTTGAAGAATACAATAAAGCACAGAGCAAAAATCACTACCAAACCCGACTATTAACGCTGTTTGAACAAATTAAAATTACGGAAAGTGCGGTGGAGAAAAATGCTGAAACGTTAGCATTTTGTTATGACTTGGCACCATTAACTGCGAACAGCATTTTTCCGGCACAGCGTAGCCAAATTGAACCCAACAATGATGAAGATGCCCAAAAAGCCTATTTGAAATTGTGGGAACAATTTGTGCAAGGTTTGGCAAAAACGCCCGAATCACATCGTCAAAAATGGGATTTATGGCTCGATCACTTTGATACCGCCTACCAATGTTTCACCAGTAGCATTCCCTCCGCTACTGCTTTTAACGTGAAGCCTGAAGTTTCGTTGTATGACCACAGTAAAACGACTGCGGCGTTAGCGACCGCACTTTGGCGTTGGCACGAAGAACATCAACTTACAGGAACGGAACAAGCGGTAAGATTAGCCGACCGTTTTACCAGTTGGCAAGAACATAAATTTTTACTCATACAAGGTGATTTTTTCGGTATCCAAGACTTTATTTTCTCAGGCGGTAGCGACAGCAATAAACAGGCGGCAAAACTACTGCGCGGGCGGTCATTCCAAGTGTCGTTGTTTACAGAATTAGCCGCACTAAAAATCTTGCAAGCCTGTGAATTACCAAGCACCAGCCAGATTACCAATGCGGCGGGTAAATTCCTGATCGTCGCCCCAAATACCGAAAAAGTGAAAACTGCCGTTACTCAAATTCAAAATGAATTAAATCAATGGTTTGTAAAAAATACCTATGGTTTAGTCGGTTTGGGCTTAGCGACCAAGGAAGCTTGTTGTAACGATTTTGTCGGTGACCGTTTTAAATATTTAATGAAAAACTTATTTGAGCAACTGGAAGAAACAAAATTACAGCGTCTAGATTTAACGGATAGTACCTCATCCGTACAAGATGTCACCTACCCTTACGGTGTTTGTCGCTTAAACCGATATTTTCCAGCTGAGGAAAATTCAGATTTATCAAAAATATCACAAGATCAAATTGCCATTGGTGAACAACTTGTTAAGAAAAGCCGAATTATTATCTGTGATGAAAACGCTGAAATTTTCAACACTCATAAAACCGAAGCTCTACGTTTACCAATTTTCGGCTACAACATTATTTTTACCAATACCGAAGAAGAAACCGGAAAATTCGGCGAATTGGTTAAATCTAAACAACTGCATCGTTTTTGGGATTTTTCAATCCCCGAAACAGCAGAAACCGCCGTTTGGAATGGATATGCACGTCGTTATATCAACGGTTATGTCGCAAAATTTAATTCAGGTGATAACTATACCTCGGACAAATATCAAAATATTGAAGACAGTGAT
>JBHBXR010000163.1:0-3067 GCA_041795785.1 Mesocricetibacter sp. | reverse complement strand
TGGTCGCTGAACGTAATTTAGGCATAAATAATCTCTCCAAGTTTTTTTATGTTGTGTTTAATTGTCTAAAATAAAATTTACCGCCATTTGTGAATGTCACTGTGCGGTATCGAAAAAAGGTAAGGTGCTGTCCGCTTGCCCGTCACTACTGTTTTTGTTGAAGTTGGTCGATTTTCCGCATCACTTCTTGCGCTTTTTTCGGATCGGTTTTTACACAAGCATGCCCCTTTTGATACATACGCGCCATGACTAAATGCGATTCAAAATCGTCTGCTTCCATGGCTTTATTCAGCCAATCTAACCCTTTCTCACAATTCTGCGCTACGCCATCACCTTCAAGCAGCAGACTGGCTGCCATGCCCATTGAAATAGGTTCCTTTTGTTCCGCGGCTTTTTCATACCAATATAAGGCTTTTGCTTTATCCGAGGTCGGAAATGTCGGTTCGCCCAAATAATACATATCGGCTAATTCGCGTTGTGCTAACGGAAAACCTTGTTCCGCCGACTGCTCAAATAATTTCAGCGCTTTATCCATATTACTACGGGTTTGCTCGTCCAATACCGGTTTGTGATCGGCATCCCGTCCGTAGCTTAAACCGTTTTTTCCGAAAAATAACATCAATCCGAGCTGATATTGTGCCTGTGGCAGACCTTGTGCGGCGGATTGTTCAAATAAGGCTTTTGCTTTATCCCAATCTTTCTCTACACCCAGTCCGTCCAAATACATCATCCCCAAATTGTTTTGCGCACGTTTATTGCCTCTATCCGCATAAGGTTGCCAAATTTTTAACGCGGTAGCGAAATCGTCGCTTAACATAGCCGCTTTTGCCGTTTCGTTCTGCCGCTCAAATTCGGCATCCGTTGTTTCGGCAACGGCAGGATAAGAGAACAATAAGGTAGAAATCATCAATAAGGCTTTAAAGTGCATATCGGCATTTCCGTTGTCAGTTGAGTTCAATCACATCCGGCAATTTCACTAACTGATTAAGTAATAATTCCACCGTTCTTTCGCTTTGAACGGCAACATTCAGCGTTATTTCCGTCCCGTTGTTTTCGGCATTGAGCGACAGCACTTCAAATCCGCGGTGACGGATTACTCTGAGTAAACGCTCAAGGGTCTCAGGACGTTTATTGGCTTTGATAACGAATTGATATTGTTGCATTTTCTTCCCCTTACACTCCGATGTCTTCATCTAACATATCATTATTACAGGCATTCGGCGGAACCAACGGCCAAACGTTTTCCTCATTCGGAATGCACACATGTAATAAATACGCCCCTTTGCTGTTGAGCAAGCGGTCTAAGGCGGCGGACACTTCCCCCGCTTTTTCAATGCGTTCCGCCGGAATATCAAAAGCGTTGGCAAGCATCACAAAATCCGGATTATCATCCAAAATCGTTTGGCTGTGGCGACCGTGGAAAAAGAGCGATTGCCATTGACGCACCATGCCTAAACGTTGGTTGTCGAGTAACAGAATTTTAACCGGTAAATTACCGCGTTTGATCGAACCGAGCTCTTGCACGTTCATCATAAAAGATCCGTCGCCGCTAATCACAATCGTCGGATCATTCGGACGGGCTTTCGCTGCACCGACCGCAGCAGGCAAACCGAATCCCATTGAGCCAAAGCCCGCTGAAGTGATGTAATTTTCAGGGGCATTATGTTGCATATGCTGCGCCGACCACATTTGGTGCTGACCAACGTCAGTAGTGATAATCGCATTGTGTGGTTTACGTTGCGAAAGGGTGTGTAACAACGCCCAAGGATCGATTTCGCCTTCGCCGGTATTTTCTTGATAAGTGAAATCAAAATCCGCTTTCAGTTTACGTACATCGGCACGCCAGGTTTCAATCTCTAACGGTTGGGCAAGTGCGGTCACCGCCTCGATTAAATCCCCTTGCAACGCCACATCCGCTTTGCGTAACTTGTTGATTTCCGCCACATCAATATCAATATGAATCACTTTGGCGTGCGGGGCAAAGGTATCCAGTTTACCTGTCACTCGGTCGTCAAATCTTGCGCCGCAAGCGATGAGCAAATCACATTCTTGTACCGCATAATTCGCCGCTTTCGTGCCGTGCATACCGATCATCCCCATATAAAGCGGGTGCTGAGGCGGAATGGTGCCTAAGCCTTTCAAGGTGGAAACGGACGGCATATTTGCAATTTCTACGAAAGATCTGACCGCTTGTACGCCCCCCGCCATACCGACACCGCCGCCGACATAAAGTACGGGACGTTTGGCTTGCGCTAACAAAGACTTGGCTTGAGAAAGTGCGGTCGGATTTTGTGCCTTTGGAGGCACTTTTTCATAGACGATAGGGGAAAGTGATGTCGGTGCAAACTGCACGTCTTTCGGAATATCGATTAATACCGGTCCGGGGCGACCGCTTTGGGTAATTTGGAAGGCTTTAGCGATAATTTCAGGTAACTCATCAATGTGTTGCACGATGAAACTGTGTTTGGTACAGGAAAGGGATAGCCCCAACACATCGGCCTCTTGGAAAGCATCCGTACCGATAAACGCCGAAGCGACTTGCCCCGTAATGGCGACCACCGGAATCGAATCCATTAACGCATCGCCCAAGCCGGTAACAAGGTTGGTCGCTCCCGGCCCTGAGGTCGCAATGCACACGCCCGTTTTGCCCGTTGCCCGAGCATAACCGATCGCCGCCATCGCCGCACCTTGTTCATTACGGCAGAGTAAATGATCTAAACCCGAATCATAAATCGCATCGTACACCGGCATAATCGCCCCGCCCGGGTAGCCGAAAAGGGTGGTTACTCCATGGGCTTTTAAGCAATCTATTACTAATTTTGCTCCATTCATTTTTTTACCTGCAAATCACTCACGAACATTTCAACGAAAGGTTTCATTATAACGAGCTTTTAGTGCGTTAGCACCTTTATGTTGATAAAAGTGCGGTCATTTTTTTGATTATTTTGTTATCATAGGCGGCAATTTAGTTAATGATGGATTTTATTATGCAACAACTTCCTTTTCGCGCCGTTGTATCCGATATGGACGGCACATTATTAAACGGTAATCACGTAGTGGGCGATTT
>JBHBXR010000162.1:0-2755 GCA_041795785.1 Mesocricetibacter sp. | reverse complement strand
GAAGAAGTGCGATTTTAGAATATAATTGTTTCTGATTAAGAAACAAAAAGGATAACGATGGACAAACTCACCGCTATTAAGGTCTTTCTGACCGTTGCCGAAACAGGCAGTTTTACCGCCACCGCAGAACAATTAGAAATTTCCAAACCGATGATTAGCCGTTATGTTGCTTTAATGGAAGAATGGCTAAATGCCCGACTGTTTCAGCGTTCCACCCGCAAAGTCGCCCTAACAGACGCAGGCGAACAAGCGGTGCTTTTTTGCCAAAGAATTGCAAACTTAACCGCAGAGATGGAACAAGAAATGATGGCACAGCAGGGTGAATTGCGTGGCGCGTTGCGTGTCACCAGTAGCCAAACTTTCGGGACGTATCATTTAGTGCAAATGGTCAATCGATTTTTGCAGTTGCACCCGAAATTGAATATTCAGCTGTTGCTTAACGATCAGACGATGGATTTAATCAGTGAGCGGATCGATCTTGCCATTCGGATTACCAACACCCCCGACCCGAATTTTATCGCCCGAAAACTTGCCGATTGCCATTCATTACTGGTGGCAACGCCCGATTATTTGGCACAGTTCGGCACACCAAAACAGCCCGAAGATTTATATCAACATCACTATTTGTCGCACCACAACATCAACCGCAAAGCGTGGAAATGTACGCAAGGAGAGCGAGAAGTATTGCTCGACTTAAACAGCCGTTTCACTACCAACGACACCCAAGCACTGCTCAACGCCGTGCTAGACGGAAACGGCATTGCGATGTTACCGAAATATATGCTGGAAACCGAACTGCAACAGGGCAAACTGCAAGCCGTTCTCACCGACTGGCAACTGCCGACATTCAGCATTTATGCGATCTATCCATCAAGGGATAAACTCCCCCTTGCCGTGAGAAAACTGATTGATTTTTTGGTGGAGAGTTTTGAAGGAAAAGCGTGGTAGGGGATGAAAATAAGCGGTGGAATTTGGGGAGAAATTTGTAAATCACGATATTATGCTGATGCAATACAAAATTATCCGTAGGGGCGAAACATTTTTCGCCCCCACAATTTTTTATTAAAATTGAAATTCATAAAACTGAAAATTCTCTATATTTACCAACTACCAAAAAAGCTCGCTAGTTGAATTTGAACTTGTAAGAAACCCCACCGCGCTTTCCTAAGCTCTCCCCGTACTCAACCCTGCTTTGCCGTTTTCCCAAAGAGTTTTGAGCAAGACTTTCCACGGTGAAAGTTTCGGATTTGGCTGTTTGCCGTTGCCGATTAACGCCATTTGTGCCATATACCAATCCATTTCCAACACGGCACCAAGTTTGTTATCCACAGGGGTGAAACCTGTTTTGATGCGGTTGGTGACGATGGTTTGATAGTTGTCTTGTTGAATTTGGTTCGGTAAATCGGGTTGTAAGGCAAAAGGTCGGGCGATGCCGATAAAGTCCAGATGTCCGCTTTGCAGTGCCTCATTCATTGCGTTTTCACTACGAAAACCGCCTGTGATAATCAGTGGTGCGTTGCAGACGGCACGGGCTTTTTCGGCGTAATCGAGGAAAAAAGCCTCGCGTTTTTGGCTGCTGGCTTTGGTGGATAACATTTCTGGGTTTTCATAGTTACCGCCTGAAATTTCAATAAAATCAATGCCCAATTCCGCCATTTTTTGTACCACTTGAATGCTGTCCGCTTCATCAAAACCGCCTTTTTGGAAATCCGCTGAGTTGAGTTTCAAGCCGACCAAAAATTCAGGCTGCACTGCCGCTCGAATGGCGTGGTAAATTTCCACTAAAAACCGCATACGATTTTCAAGGCTACCGCCCCATTTGTCTTCACGGCGGTTGTGGTGCGGCGATAAAAACTGACTGATTAAATAGCCGTGTGCGGCGTGAATTTGTACGCCTGAAAAGCCTGCTTTTTCGGCAATTTCTGCAGTGGTAGCAAATTGCTCAATTAAAGTATCGATTTCCGCTTCGGTTAAGGCTCTAGGCGGATTAATAAAGCCGTCCATTCCCTGTAAAGCAACTGCACTCGGTGCCACAGGCGTGGGCGACAACACTTTTGGCGACTGTTTGCCAGCGTGGTTAATCTGCATAATCAGCAAAGTATCGTTTTGCGTGCCTGCTTTCGCCCATTGTTGCAAAATCGGTAAACTGCGTTCGTCTGTAAGTACCACATCGTTGATCGAGCCTTTGCCGTTTTCGGCGACCATCACATTGCCCGTCACCAACACGCCAGCTCCACCCTTTGCCCAAGTGTCATAAAGTTGCACCAAGGGCATTGTCGGTTGGTTTTGTTTGGCAAGCTGTTCTTCCATTGCGGATTTAAAAAAACGGTTTTTGGCGGTTTTGCCGTTCGCAAAGGTAAAGGGTTGAAATAACATAAAAATGCTCCGTTAAGATTATAAGATTATAAGTTTAAAAATATAAACCTATTTGAGTAAAAAAATTATGGCTGAATACAGCCGTCTGCAATAAACGATGCCATCAAACGCTGAAAACGCTCGCCTGCTTGTTGTAGGCTCACGGTGTAATAACGCTCTTTACCTTGCTGATCAACACGCACCAAACCTGCATCTAACATAATTTTCAGATGATGCGACACCGCAGGGCGTGATAAATGCAGTCGCTCGGTCAAATCATTGACATTCAAACTGCCGTTTTCAAACAAAATATGCAAAATCATCAAGCGGTTTTCATCGCTTAACACGGTAAAAGTCGGAATGCACTCACGCAAAATATCAACAGTTTTTTGGCTCATCT
>JBHBXR010000161.1:0-6449 GCA_041795785.1 Mesocricetibacter sp. | reverse complement strand
GAACGGTTAACTGAAAAAAATCTGTGCAAACAATTAAGAGCAGCAAAAAACGAACAAGAAATATGGCAGCTATTTGAATTTGCCGATCATCACACAAACGAATAATACAGGAACGGAAGAAATTAGGTAAATTATGGAACTTATTATCATCAGCGGACGCTCAGGCGCAGGAAAATCCGTTGCGTTGCGAGCCTTGGAAGATATCGGTTATTACTGCGTGGACAACTTACCGATTGATTTACTTCCCCAACTTGCCGCTATTCTATCAAAGACTCAGCCACTTACTGCAATCAGTGTTGATATTCGTAATTTTCCTAATTCCGAATCCTCTTTAGAAGATATTCTATCTCATCTTACAGATACGGATAGAATCAAGATCATCTTCTTAGATACCGATCGTGAAGCATTAATCCGTCGTTACAGTGATTCCCGTCGTCTGCACCCGTTATCGGCACAAGGATTATCCTTAGAAGCCGCCATTGACGCAGAGCGGGATTATTTGGAACCTTTGGTGCAACAAGCCGACATTATTATTAATACGACGACCCTTTCCACTCATGATTTAGCCGAAAAATTGCGTAATTTCTTACTTGGGAAATCACACAAAGAACTCAAAATGGTCTTTCAGTCTTTCGGTTTCAAATACGGCATTCCGCTTGATGCCGATTATGTTTTCGATGTGCGCTTTCTTCCCAATCCGCATTGGGAGCCCGCATTACGCCCTATGACGGGTTTAGATAATCCGGTTATTGAATTTCTCAGCCGCCACAATGAAGTGAACGATTTTATTGAACTAACCCGCAACTATATTGCAACATGGCTGCCTTTGTTAGAAAAAAACAATCGCAGCTATCTGACCATTGCCATCGGCTGTACCGGTGGCAAACACCGCTCGGTTTACATTACAGAGAAAATCGGACATTATTTTAAGGCGTTAGGCAAGAATGTCAGCATACAACACAAATCCTTGTCCAATTATAAAAAGTCCAACTAACGTTAGAAAAGGCATAGCAGATAAAACTGCTTTGTGAAATGTTAATTTGCTAAAAGAGCGACTCCGTCAGTAAGCCGCTCTTTTGTTTTACGCTTACTACGGCTGTTTATCCTGACGTTTAACTTCCGCAACCCATTTTTCCACTAAACGCTTTCCTTCCTCACTGGAACCGAAACGTTCAAAATCAAAATCAATCAGCTTCGTCAGCGTTTTCGGATCCACCGAATTAGGTGACGCCACGGCATTAATATTCGTCGGAATCTGATACACTTTGGTTTCGCGCCAAGGAATTTCCTGCGCTTCGGCACTTAACGCCCAATCCATAAACAGTTTGGCATTATCCAAATTACGCGCCCCTTTCAAAATGCTGATACCGCCTAAGGAATAGCTGTCACCGTCACAAGGCATAACGACTTCCACCGGCGCACCGTTTTCTTTTTCCGTTACATAACTGTGTACAAAACCGACGCTCACCGCACTTTCGCCGCGGGCAAGATTGCTGGTAACCAAAGAGCTTTTAACATATTGGGAAACATTTGCATCTAATTTCTTCAGGAAATCAAACGCTTTTTCTTCTCCCCACATCTGAATGAGAGAAGCAATCACCGTATAAGTCGTACCGGAAATCTGCGGATCCGCCAACTGAACCTCGCCTTTCAATTTCGGATTTAGTAAATCATTCCAGCATTTAGGATATTCGCTCACGCCTAATTGTTTTAATTTTTCCGTGTTGACGCCGAAACCCAACACTAACATATAGCCGATAGACGTAAGATCGCCTTTTCTATCCGTTAACGTTTTAAATTGCGGCATAATTTCCGCTTGTTTCGGGGAACGGTAAGGTTCCAATAACCCTAAATCACCCGCCTGAAAATGCGGTTCAATCGTGCCGCCGTACCAAATATCCGCCTGCGGATTGCCTTGCTCCGCTTTAATTTTAGCCAAAGTCGCTCCCGTGCTGTTACGCACGAATTGGGTTTCCACATTATATTTTTGTGCGAATGCCTGAATCATTTTTTCACAGGTGGTATTCTGCACGCTGCAATAAACCGTCAGTTTACCTTCCGCTTGCACCGTGCCGGCAGACCATAAAGGGGAAGTCAGACAAAGTGCGGTCAAAATCGGCAGAGTTTTTAATTTCATTATAAAATCCTTTTAATTACGTCATAATTGGCAAAAAGAGTAGCATACAGGCTACACATTAACAAGTAAATGCGCTTATTTTCCCGTTACGTTAATAATAAATATTTCAGATTGCGATCCTAACCGCATCGGAATCCCCCAAAAGCCGTAACCGGAAGTAACAAAAAAATGTCCGTTACCGATTTTTTCATAACCGTAATCCAACGGATACATCATTTTAGTGATCAGACTTGCCGGAAACACTTGTCCTCTATGGGCATGCCCCGACACCTGTATATCGATCGGCAATTCGGCGTGTTTTTTAATTTCCGTCGGACGATGATCCATCAGCAACACCGGTAATTCGGTATTCACTTTTTGTAAAATCTGTGCGGTACTCGGACGGGTGCGCAGCAAGTCGTCATTACGTCCTACAATCACAAAGTCGTTATTCACGTTCACCGCATCATCCATAATCACCTCAATGCCTGCTTTACGGATTTCGCGTGCAATCGCTTCCTGATGCCCGAAAAGATCGTGATTGCCCAAAGTGGCATAAACTCCCAGCGGCGCTTTCAGTTGCGCCAAATGAGGCTGCATATTTTCCGCCAGATAAGCATAAACGTTATCATCCATAATATCGCCCGGCATTAAAATCAAATCCACGTTTTCCTGCTTGAAAAGTGCCGCCAGTTTATCCAACTGTTTCGCACCGAATAATTTGCCCAAATGCAAATCACTGGCAACGCCGATACGCAGAGGTTTGCTCAACGGCTTATCAATGCTGACATCATAACGAATCACTGTCGGCACATAGGCGTTGTAAACGCTTAAACCCAATAACCCGAACAATCCGAGCGGATATAGCGCTCGCAAGATCGGATTTAACCGCTGTTCCGCTACCCGATGCTTTAACAGGCGGTAAATAAGCGCTAACGCGATACTGACAAAGGCGGAAAACAGTAAACAAATCAAAATCAACGCACTCAGCCTGAACATCGGCTGAATACGGAAAATCGTCAAAAAAACCACCGTATTGGCGGCAAAATAATTAAACAAGAAAATGGCGCGACGGGTTTTATGCCCGATTTTACCGCTAAACAACCAGTACAGCGTGCGGTTAAAACAGTAGATAAACAGCTGTAAGACGATGGTCGAAACGGCAAAAATAATGTAATGACGTAATTCCAATTTGCTTTCCTCAGAGAATAAAAGTGCGGTCAAAAAACAACGTGTTTTTCAAATTGTAAAAAAATATTTACAAAACGCTGTTAATTTTAACCGCACTTTCGGCATTGTCAAAAGATCTTCAGATTAAATTCTGGTCTGAAAAATAACCTGCTCCGCTTTTTGCGTATAGCTATTAATTTGATCGAAATTCATATAGCGATAAGTGTCATCCTTATCCTGCTGTAAATCCGCCGCATAAGACAGATATTCCGCCGGACTCGGCAAACGCCCCAACAACGCCGCCACCGCAGAAAGCT
Source organism: Mesocricetibacter sp. (assembly GCA_041795785.1). Classification (GTDB taxonomy): domain Bacteria; phylum Pseudomonadota; class Gammaproteobacteria; order Enterobacterales; family Pasteurellaceae; genus CAJPST01. The sequence continues at coordinate 2,846 of JBHBXR010000161.1, read as the reverse complement.
CGGCGGATGCAAGATACACGTTAGCCCCTTGTCCCAAGCGGTTCGGGAAGTTGCGGGTGGAGGTGGAAACCACGGTCGTACCATTGGCGACACGGGCTTGATTCCCCATACAAAGGGAACAACCCGGCATTTCAATGCGTGCACCGCTCTTGCCGAAAATGCTGTAATAACCTTCTTCCGTCAACAACGCCGCGTCCATTTTGGTCGGTGGCGCCAACCATAAACGGGTCGGGATCATCTCTTTAAATTTCGCCAATAATTTACCCGCCGCACGGAAATGACCGATATTGGTCATACAAGAGCCGATAAACACTTCGTCGATTTTATCGCCCTGCACTTCCGACAATAAACGGGCATCGTCAGGATCGTTCGGCGCACAGACGATCGGCTCTTTAATATCGGCTAAATCAATTTCAATCACCGCAGCATATTCCGCATCTTTATCCGCTTCCAATAACTGCGGATTCGCCAACCAGTCTTGCATTGCTTTAATGCGACGCTCTAAAGTCCGTACATCGCCGTAACCTTCCGCAATCATCCATTTGAGCAGGACGATATTGGAATTGAGGTATTCGATAATCGGCGCTTTATCCAGTTTAATGGTACAAGCCGCCGCCGAACGTTCCGCCGAGGCGTCGGATAACTCAAACGCTTGTTCCACTTTTAGGTGTTCCAATCCTTCGATTTCCAAAATACGACCGGAGAAAATATTTTTCTTCCCTTTTTTCTCTACCGTCAGCAAACCTTGTTTAATCGCATAATACGGAATAGCGTGCACCAAATCACGCAAGGTAATGCCCGGCTGCATTTCGCCTTTAAAACGTACCAACACGCTTTCCGGCATATCCAACGGCATTACGCCGGTTGCTGCGGCAAATGCGACTAACCCTGATCCCGCCGGGAAAGATACGCCAATCGGGAAGCGGGTATGCGAGTCACCGCCGGTACCGACCGTATCCGGCAACAACATACGGTTAAGCCACGAGTGAATGACACCGTCGCCCGGACGCAGCGCTACGCCGCCGCGATTCATAATAAAATCCGGTAAAGTATGGTGCGTCACCACATCCACTGGTTTCGGATAGGCTGCGGTATGACAGAAAGACTGCATCACCAAATCCGCCGAAAAGCCTAAACACGCAAGATCTTTCAACTCATCACGCGTCATTGGTCCGGTTGTATCTTGTGAACCGACGGACGTCATGCGCGGTTCGCAATATTGCCCCGGACGAATACCCTCCACGCCGCAAGCGCGACCGACCATTTTCTGCGCCAAGGTAAAACCTTGGTTATTTTCCACCGCACTTTGCGGTTTGGCGAACACCTCGCTTTCCGGCAAACCTAATGCCACCCGCGCTTTATGGGTTAAACCGCGCCCGATAATCAACGGAATACGCCCGCCGGCACGCACTTCGTCTAACAGTACGTTGGTTTTTAAACCGAACTCCGCCAAGACCTCATCGCTGTCGTGTTTACAAATTTTACCTAAATACGGGTAAATATCGATCACATCGCCCATATTTAATTTGCTGACATCCACCTCAATCGGCAGGGAACCCGCATCTTCCATCGTATTAAAGAAAATTGGTGCAATCTTGCCGCCCAGCACCACACCGCCGGCGCGTTTGTTCGGGATATAAGGAATATCTTCGCCCATAAACCACAGCACGGAATTGGTCGCCGATTTACGCGAAGAACCGGTGCCGACCACATCGCCCACATAAGCCAACGGATAACCTTTTTCTTTCAACGCTTCAATTTGTTTAATCGGACCGATAACGCCCGCCTCATCAGGCGCAATGCCCTCACGTTCGTTCTTTAACATCGCTAAGGCATGTAGCGGAATATCCGGACGTGACCACGCATCCTGTGCCGGTGACAAGTCATCGGTATTGGTTTCGCCCGTCACTTTAAAGACGGTGACGGTCAGCTTATCCGCCAGTTTCGGACGGGATAAATACCAGTCCGCATCCGCCCAAGATTGTAACACCCGTTGTGCGTACGCATTGCCGTTTTTCGCTCGTTCCGCCACATCATGGAAATTATCAAACATCAATAATGTGGAAGACAACGCCTCCGCCGCAATCGGCGCCAATTCTTCGTTATCCAACGCATTGAGTAACGGCTCAATATTATATCCGCCTTGCATCGTACCCAATAACTTCACCGCGTGTTGCGCCGAAATCAACGGCGAATGCGCCTCACCCTTGGCAACCGCCGCTAAAAACGCCGCTTTCACATAAGCCGCTTCATCCACCCCGGCAGGAATACGGGTTTCAAATAATTGCAACAAATAATCCGCCTGATCCGTCGCAGGCTGTTTCAATAACTCAATTAATTGAGCCGTTTGTTCCGCATCTAAAGGTTTTGGTACAACGCCTTGTGCCGCACGTTCGTCTACGTGCTTTTGGTAGTTTTGTAGAAAATCAGACATAAGAAGTTCCTCATCAGGATAGAGAATAGTAGGGTTACAAAATTGTTAAAATACAATTCATAATAATACGGAAATTTAGGGCTAACAACAAAAAGTGCGGTCAAATTTAAAACTATTTTAAATTCGACCGCACTTTGTCGCGCATTTCATCGGCAATTAATGCCGAATTCCGTTTTACGTTTCGTGTAAGTCGAATTCAACTTTACTCAAATTCCAATTCCACCGCGCTTTCGCCTAACATTTCCACCAGTGCACTCAACAGCTCGTCGGTGGGTTTGATATGCCATTGTACGCCGAGTTTTAATAGCGCCCGTCCCTGCGGACTTTGATAGTAAACGTGGATTGGCATGGTGCCGCCGCTGTAAGGGCTGATTTTTTCTTTAAATTGTTTAATAAAGTGCGGTGTAATTTG
>JBHBXR010000160.1:0-3327 GCA_041795785.1 Mesocricetibacter sp. | reverse complement strand
GCTGACTGCCGCCCATAAACCGACGGTGATTGTCGATTACGCTCACACGCCCGATGCGTTGGAAAAAGCCTTGCAGGCGGCGCGTATTCATTGTGAAGGGAAATTGTGGTGCATTTTCGGTTGCGGCGGTGATCGCGATGCGGGCAAACGCCCGTTAATGGCTAAGGTTGCCGAACAGTTCGCCGATAAGATTATCGCTACTGATGATAATCCGCGTACGGAAGACAAACAAAAAATAATGGCGGATATTTTAGCGGGCTTTAGTAATCCGCAAGCGGTGCAAGTGATTCACGATCGTGAACAGGCGATTCAAACCGCCCTTCAAAGTGCGGTGGAAAATGACGTGATTTTAATTGCCGGCAAAGGACATGAAGATTATCAGATTATCGGCACGACTAAACATCATTTTTCCGATCAGGAAGTGGTGAGAAAGTATTTGGGGTAGCTTTATCATAAGTCTCTCCGTAATTTATTAAAATATAAGAAATAAATCATGATTCATTTAAGCGTAAAACAAATTGGCGACATTCTGCATGCCGAACTGATCGGTGATGAAACCGTTCAAGTGGAAAACATCAGCACCGACACCCGTCAATCAACGGAAAAAGGGTTATTTTTTGCGTTAAAAGGCGAGACCTTCGATGCGCACAATTATTTGCATAAAGCCGTGGAACAAGGCTGTATCGCGGTGGTAGTGGAGCGTGAATGTGATGTGAACGTACCGCAGATTATTGTGAAAGACACGCGTTCGGCGTTAGGACAGTTGGCGAAATGGTTGAAAGCCAAAATCAATCCGCTGACCGTTGCCATGACGGGTTCTTCCGGCAAAACTACGGTGAAAGAAATGACCGCGGCGATTTTGCAACAATGTGCGGAAAAAAGTGCGGTGGGAAAAGAAGCCGTTTTATTTACTCAAGGTAATTTTAACAACGATATCGGCGTGCCCTTGACGTTACTACGTTTGAACGAACAACACCGATTTGCCGTGATTGAATTGGGCGCCAATCATCAGGGCGAAATTGCATATACCACGGAGTTGGTGCGTCCGAATGTCGCTTTGGTAAATAATGTGGCGGCGGCGCATTTGGAAGGTTTCGGCAGCATTGAAGGCGTTGCGCGGGCGAAAGGGGAAATTTATCAAGGATTAGCGCAAGACGGCGTTGCCGTGATTAATTTGGATTGCCATTATCTGCCGATGTGGCGTGCGGCAATCGGCGAACATAAAGTGCGGTCGTTTTCTGCCGCGAATTCACAGGCGGATTATTACGCCGAAAATATTCGTTTAACGGAAAACGGCGCGGATTTTATGTTGCATAGCCCGCAAGGCAATATTGAAATTCAGTTGCCTTATTTGGGCGAACATAATATCAGTAATGCCTTGGCGGCTACGGCATTGGCGATGAATGTCGGTGCGGATTTAACCGATGTAAAACAAGGCTTGGAACGCAAATCGCAGGTAAAAGGGCGTTTGTTTCCCGTACAGCCTTGCGAAAATCTGTTGTTATTGGACGACACTTATAATGCCAACGTGGATTCTCTGCAATCGGCGATTAAAGTTTTACAAAAATATTCGGCATTTCGCATTTTAGTTGTTGGAGATATGGCGGAATTAGGCGAAAATACGCACTTTTGCCATCAACAAGTTGCCGGGTCAGCGCAAAATGCAAAATTGGATTTGGTGCTTTCTTTCGGTGAAGAAAGTAAGGTTATCAGTGAGTTATGTGCAGGGCGACACTTTATGGACAAGGCATCGTTGATCGCATTTTTGACTGATTTCATTCAGCCAAAATTACAAAATAAACAAAAAGTCGTATTATTAGCCAAAGGATCGCGTCGGATGAAAATGGAAGAGGTGGTCTATTCGTTAAAGGATAATTTCGTATGTTAGTGTGGCTTGCCGAATATTTACAGAAATATTTTAGCAGTTTCAATGTGGTTTCTTATATCAGTGTGCGTGCTTCAATGGCGCTATTGACCGCATTGATCATTTCATTATGGATCGGGCCGACGGTTATCCGTCGCTTGCAGTTATTAAAATTCGGACAGGAAGTGCGCAACGACGGACCGGAAAGCCATTTCAGCAAACGCGGCACACCGACTATGGGCGGTATCATGATTTTATTCGCCATTACGGTCAGTGTGTTGTTGTGGGCGAATTTAGCCAATCCTTATATTTGGTTCAGTCTGTTTATTTTACTCGGTTACGGCGCCGTAGGATTTGTGGACGATTACCGCAAAATTACCCGTAAAAATACCGACGGATTAATCGGACGCTGGAAATATTTTTGGTTGTCGGTGATTGCCTTAGTCGGTATTTTCGGTATGTATGCCATGGGGAAAGATACCGATGCTACCCGCTTGGTGGTGCCTTTCTTTAAAGAAATGATGCCGCAACTCGGCTTGTTTTATATCGTACTGGCTTATTTTGTGATTGTCGGCACCAGTAATGCGGTGAACTTTACCGACGGTTTGGACGGTCTCGCCATTATGCCGACGGTTTTCGTTGCAGGCGCCTTTGCTTTGATCGCATGGGCAACGGGAAACGTAGAATGGTCGAAATATTTATATATTCCTCATCTCAAATACAGTTCCGAACTGGTGATTTTCTGTATCGCCATTGTCGGAGCAGGACTCGGATTCCTTTGGTTTAATACTTATCCGGCTCAGGTGTTTATGGGGGATGTGGGTTCCCTCGCGCTGGGCGGTGCGTTAGGCGTGGTTGCGGTGTTGGTGCGTCAGGAATTTTTGCTCTTTATTATGGGCGGTGTATTTGTGATGGAAACCTTATCGGTGATTTTGCAAGTGGGTTCGTATAAGTTACGTAAACAACGTATCTTCCGTATGGCGCCGATTCATCATCACTTTGAATTAAAAGGCTGGCCGGAGCCGCGTGTGATTATCCGTTTTTGGATCATTTCGTTGATGTTGGTGTTGTTGGGATTGGTCACCTTAAAATTAAGATAAAAGCGAAATTTAAAGAGAAAAGAGATAGGAACGGATTATGCAATACCAAAATAAAATCGTCACGGTAATCGGTTTGGGCAAAACGGGATTGTCTTGCGTAGAATTTTTAACCAAAAAACAGGCGGATGTACGCGTGATTGATACCCGTCAAAATCCGGCGGGCGCAGAGCAGTTGGCAAAAAATATTCCGTTGCATACCGGCGGCTTGAATCTCGATTGGTTATTGCAAAGCGATATTATTGTGATTAGTCCGGGTTTGGCGCTGAAAACGCCCGAAATTCAGACCGCACTTTCTGCCGGCGTGGAAGTTATCGGTGATATTGAACTATTCTGTCGGGAAGCGGATAAACCGATTATCGCCAT
>JBHBXR010000159.1:0-20219 GCA_041795785.1 Mesocricetibacter sp. | reverse complement strand
CAAAGCCAACAGCGCAAACTGCGCAGGCGCAAAACTGAATGCCAATGTGGTGGGTAAACCAGCCGCATGGATTGCCGAACAGGCAGGTTTCAGCGTTCCGCCGAAAACCAATATTTTAGCCGCCGAATGTAAAGAAGTCGGCGTGAAAGAACCCCTAACCCGTGAAAAATTATCGCCGGTTTTAGCTATTTTGAAATCCAACTCCACTGAAGAAGGCTTTGCACTTTCGGAAGCCATGGTAAATTTCCACGGTTTGGGTCACTCTGCGGCAATTCATACGAAAGACGCGCAAATCGCCAAAGATTACGGCGAGCGTGTAAAAGCAATTCGTGTGATTTGGAACTCACCTTCTTCTTTCGGTGGTATCGGTGACGTTTACAACGCCTTCCTTCCGTCTCTGACCTTAGGTTGCGGTTCATACGGTAAAAACTCCGTAGGCAACAACGTAAGTGCGGTCAATTTATTAAACATTAAACGCGTGGGAAGACGGAGAAATAATATGCAATGGTTTAAAGTCCCTTCAAAAATCTATTTTGAACGTGATTCAATTCAATATCTGCAATCCATGAAAGGTATGGAGCGCGTAGTTATCGTCACCGACCGTACTATGGTGGATTTAGGATTTGTGGAAAAAATCGCCAAACAAATTACGGCGCGCGGTAATCATGTTACCTATCAATTATTTGCTGACGTCGAACCGGATCCAAGCATTGAAACCGTGCGTCGCGGTACGGAATTAATCCGTAGCTATAAACCGGATACGATTATCGCGCTAGGCGGCGGCTCGGCAATGGACGCGGCAAAAGTCATGTGGTTATTCTACGAACAACCGGAAGTGGATTTCCGCGACTTGGTACAAAAATTCATGGATATCCGTAAACGTGCGTTCAAATTCCCGCAACTGGGTCGCAAAGCCAGATTTATCGGTATCCCGACCACATCCGGTACCGGCTCGGAAGTAACACCGTTTGCGGTAATCACCGAAGGGAATAAAAAATATCCGATTGCCGACTACTCGTTAACACCGACTGTCGCCATCGTTGATCCGGCATTAGTGATGACCGTTCCGGCTCACGTTGCGGCGGATACCGGCTTAGACGTATTAACCCACGCAACGGAAGCCTATGTTTCCGTGTTGGCAAATGATTTCACCGACGGTTTGGCGCTACAAGCGATTAAACTGGTATTCGAACATTTGGAACGTTCCGTGAAAGAAAAAGACGCGGAAGCGCGCGAAAAAATGCACAATGCCTCCACCATAGCAGGTATGGCGTTCGCCAATGCGTTCTTAGGTATGAACCACTCGTTAGCCCATAAAATCGGCGGTCGTTTCCATACTCCGCACGGACGTACCAATGCGATTCTAATGCCGTTCGTTATCCGTTATAACGGAACCCGACCGCAAAAAACCGCCACTTGGCCGAAATACAACTACTATAAAGCGGACGTGAAATATCAAGAAATCGCCCGTATGCTCGGTTTGCCTTGCGCTACACCGGAAGAAGGCGTGAAATCTTACGCCCAAGCCTGCTATGACTTGGCGGTTAGATGTGGTGTGAAAATGTCCTTCAAAGAACAAGGATTGGATGAAAAAGCTTGGATGGACGCTCGCCGTGAAATTGCATTATTGGCTTATGAAGATCAATGTTCGCCGGCTAACCCGCGTTTACCGTTAGTCGAGGATATGGAAGAAATTCTCACCAACGCATATTACGGCTATGATGCCAACAAATACTAATTTCTCACGATAAAAACTAAGCCCTGTTCTTACAGGGCTTTATTTGTCGTTACGGCTTACATTATACAATTCAAAAAACAATCAAAAATTTAACCGCACTTTTATACACGCTGCATCTCTTGCCGTCTAATGCGTTTAATCTGATGTATTACAGATTGTCTTCCGTCGTATTTTCATTATCATCCGAGGCTTTTTGCTCCGTCGAAATGAATATTTCTTCCGATTTTTCGACCGCACTTTGAATGGTCAAGTTCACTTCTGCGGAGATCACGCGGTTTAAAATCTCACTTAACGAATTTAATTTTGCCGTATCCGCTTTACCGTTTTCATCAAAATAACCGTTTTCTTTCAAGCTGTTAATAAATGCAGAGAACACCGCCTTGTCAAAGAACTCCGGCGCATTAATGCCGTGCAGTACCGATAAACGTTGAGCGACAAACTGGCTTTCTTTTTCCAATGTGGCGCGCGCAATATCCGGATCGTTTAACAGCAGGCTGACGGAAATATGATAACGCTGCAAGATCTCGCGCACACCGGCAGACCATAACTGCAATCCGCGTACACGAGGGCGGTTGATGCTGAGCAGGTTATCATTACATTTAATTAATCCTTGACGGTGCAATTCGCTAATCACTTCTTCAAGGCGTACCGTTAAATCTTGCGCTTCAATATGCAAGAACAATTCGCTTTTCAGGAACGGATAAATTTTGCTTACCGCATCCAATACCAAATCCTTCTGAATGGCTTCATAGTGTAGAACGATACTGGCGATTAAGGACGGCAGAACAAACAAATGCTGAATATTGTTGCGGTAATACGTCATGAGTACCGCCGAATTGCGTTCCAACCGGATAATTTCGCCGAAACTGTCTTTTTCAACGATAATACCGACTCGATCCAAACTCAGCACGTGCTTCAACATTTCTTCCGCACTTTCGGTCGGCACAATGACATCGCTCGAATAAGGCGTGTTTTGTAATAATTGTTGATAGCTTTCCAATTGTTCCAGCAACTGTTCGCGGGATAACGCCCGCTGCCGGGAAGAAAGTAACGCCGTTCCGGTTAAATTCATCGCATTGACGGCGGCGGCATTGTTGATATTCACCATTACCTGATGAGAAACGCTGTCCACCGCTTTATTAAACCAAGTCGGGCGCTCTTCACCGCTATGTTCTTTCCATTCCGGATAATGCTGATTGAGATAATTATTCAATGGAATCGGTTCGCCGAAGTTCACATAGCCTTGCCCTAAATTACGCAATTTCTTAATTACGCGTAACACCAAACCTGCGTTCTCTTTTTCCTTCGCCGCACCGCGTAACTCTTTCGCGTAAGTGTCTACTTCCAAGACGTGTTCATAGCCCACATACACCGGCACAATCGTAATCGGACGGGTTTGACCTTGTTGCAATGCCTGCAAGGTCATGGAAATCATGCCGGTTTTCGGCGCCAGCAAACGCCCGGTGCGTGAACGTCCGCCTTCAATAAAGAATTCGACCGAATAACCGCGATGGAACAATTCCGCCAGATATTCGCGGAAAATCGTGGAATAAAGGCGGTTGCCTTTGAAAGTACGACGGATAAAAAACGCACCGCTACGACGGAACATCCCGCCCACCGGCCAAAAGTTTAAATTGATGCCGGCGGCAATATGAGGCGGCACTAAGCCTTGATGGTATAACACATAAGAAAGCAGCAAGTAGTCGATATGACTGCGGTGACAAGGCACATAAACGATTTCATGTCCGTCTAACGCTAATTTGCGTACACGATCGGCGTTTTGTACGTCAATTCCTTGATAAAGTTTATTCCATAACCAACGTAAAAAACGATCGGCGACCCGCAACCCCTCATAGCTCACGTTAGCGGCAATTTCATCCAAAATCTTCATCGCTTCTTTAGTGGCTTTTTCCCTGCCGATATTTTTATTTTTCATTTCATCTTCAATCGCCTGCAAAATTGCCGGTGATTGCAGCAGTTTATTAAACATCGCCTGACGGTTCGGCAAACGCGGACCGGTAGCCGAAATGCGTTGTTTGGAAAAGTGAATTTTAGCCACGCGCGCCAGTTTTTGTGCGATAGCCTCGTCATAGCCGTGTTCGTCCACCATATAACGTAGTGAAACCGCCTGTGAGAAACGCACGAAAGTATCCCGCCCGAACCAAATAACCGCAGCGGTTTTTTGAATGCCGTTCAGTAAACGCAGATTAGGCAAACCGCTTTTATCCTCCTGCCCCGGCGAACGTCCCCACAACACGGAAACCGGAATAAGCTGCACGTCCAAATCAGGCAAAGTGCGGTGCAATTCAAGGTATTTATTGAAAATAACGGTTGTTTCCTGCTTGGCGCCTTTGGATTTAAAAAAACGACGCCCCTCATCCAAAAACACGAAACGCGGTAAAACGGTGCCGTTAATATCATTATTTTCAAAGGGATCCGGCAAGCCGACATTCAGACAGTTTTTACGAAAAATCAATAAGTCGGTTTGTGAAGTATAAGGTAAGACATATACGATAGGCTGGGTGGTAGTTAGTTTTAGTTCTTCTATCGGGTTATGCGGAATCGGATTATTTTTAACTAAAATTGATAGCGGAAATTCCAACATTTTACGATATATATTCAAGCAGCTCGCCATAAACACATCCAAAAATTGTTTAAAAGGAATGATGTTCAGTTTACCACAAAATATCGCGACTGGTAAAAGCGTAACACCGTCAATAGACTGGGATTATTCGTATTTTTACGGCAGATAGGGATACTCTGCTTATTTTATCGACAATATGAGCAAACCTGCATCGCAACTGATGTTAAAGCCGCTCTTTGTCACATTTAATCTTGCCAAAAAGAAAAATACCCCTGCCCGCCGGCAAAGGTATTTTTACCCGACCGCATAAAAAGTGCGGTCGATTTTTTCCCTGTTTTTCAGGGTAGCTATTTTGTTTCTTTCTTCAGCATATCCTCAGGAATAAAGCTTTTTTGTACGCCTTCCATATGCGGCAGGCTGTGCGCAATACCTTTGTGACAATCGATACAGGTTTTGCCTTGTTCTTGTGCCAAAGCGTGCATTTCTTGCGCTACACTTTTCTGTTGGGTGAAATCCATGTCGTCAAAGTTATGGCAGTTACGGCATTCCTGCGAGTTATTGGCTTTCAATCTCGCCCATTCGTTTTCCGCCATTCTTAACCGTGCGGCTTCAAATTCTTCTTTGGTATCCACATGCCCCATAATATGCGCATACACTTCACGGGAGGCGATGATTTTACGTTTCCATTTCGGGAAAAACTCGTGCGGAACGTGACAGTCGGCACAGGTGGCTTTCACCCCCGAACGGTTTGAATAGTGAACGGACGCGCGATACTCCGGCACCACATCATTCATATGGCAGTCCGAACAGAATTCTTCCGTATTAGTATATTCCAGCCCTTGATTAAATCCGCCCCAAAATAAAATACCGCCGAGCGCCGATAACAGGATTAGCGTTCCCACCGCCATTTTGCTCGGGCTACGGAACCATTTCCAAAAGGCTTTAATTAGTTTAAACATTTCCACTTCTCCTTACTTGCCTTGTGTTTGACGAATATCGTCAAATTTATTCTGAATAATCGGATTCACGTCGGTTTGCTGTACGTGACATTGCAAACAGAAATAACGGCGCGGCGAAGAGCCTTCGGTACGTTTACCGTCACGATCCAAGAAATGGCTTTCCGGTATCTGCGTTGCCCCCGTTGTCGGCGATGCTTCAGGCGAGTGGCAACCTAAACATTGGTTGACGTTTTTGCTCACTTGCAATGTGCGGATGCTGTGCGGCACTAAAGGCGGTTGGTACACGAACGTCACCGGAATATTACCGCCGGCATCTTTCTGCATATTATGAAATGCAGGATTGACATTTTCCGGCACCTGTTCGATTGAATCGGCAAATTTTCCGCTGGGTGCGGTTTCCGCCACGGCAAAACCGGCAAGTGCGGTGAAAAGAAAGACGAGATATTTTCTCATTTTGGGTTCACTCCGTAATCAATTCATTAAATTAAATCGTTTTATTTATATATGATACCTTTAAGGCATCTTTAATCCGTTATATTTATCGACTGTCGATCACACATTTTTGACATCAATACCGTTTTCAAAGCGAGTACCGAATTTAAAGACGTTTTCCGCACACACATCAATACAACGTCCGCAGCTGATACAATCTTTGGACAAAATGATTCGGCTGTCTTGCTCGTCGCCGTGTAACGGTAAACGCAGCACTTGCGGTTCCGGACACACATTGTAGCAATCCATACAGCGGTCGCATCTGGCACGATCAATCACTTTTACTTTCAACAGACTTTTGGCACCGATTAATGCGTAAGTCGCACCGATAGGGCAAAGGTGTCCGCACCAACCGTGTTCTACGATCAATAGATCGAATAAAAACACCGCCAACACTAACCACAAGGTTGCACCCAATCCGTACACGAATACGCGTCCCAATGCGGCGACCGGATTAATCCATTCCCACAGCAAAGTACCGCTGACGGCACTGCCGAGCAAAATCATTACCAAAATGCCGTAACGCAGATTGCGTGATAATTTTGCCGATTGACGAATGCCCAACTTACGTCTGAGCCAAGCGGCGGCATCGGTCACGATATTTAACGGACAAACCCAGCCGCAAAAGGCTTTACTCGCAACCAACGCATAAAATGCAACGATCAATAACGCGCCTAATATCATCGTCCATTCAGGAACATAACCGGTAGAAAGCATTTCCGCTGTGATTAACGGATCGGTCATCGGTATGCTGTCAAATAACATACTACCGCTGTAATTACCTTTTAAAATCCACACATTCCACAGCGGGCCGCTTAAAAACATGAGGACAATGCTTAGTTGCGTCAAACGGCGCAAAATCAAAAAGCGGTATGCGTGCCACCAACCGAGTTTCTGACGGGCTTCAAGCCCCGCCTCTTTCGGAGAATTTACAGTTGCCATTTTCTATCCTCCTATTTCGGCTGCGACTGCGGTAAATCAAGATTCGGGAAGTGCGTCGGTTCAGGCACCGTAGTTTGGCTCGGCACATAATCCGGCGAAACCGTCATCGGTGTCGATACTTTCACGCCCGGTTGAACTTTCATATATTCATATGTCGGTTCGCTCATACCTTCCGGCATACGCGCATCCATGGTTCGGAAACCGTCCGGATGTTGCCCTTCGATTAAAGAGCCGCCCGCATTTTGTTTCTCTTTCCAACCGAAACGGTAATGTCTGCCCAATACGCCTTTCGCCAACTGCATCGGCAGCACTTTAATTGCCGCTTCTTCCAATACGCACGCTTGTTCGCATTTACCGCAACCGGTACAGGCATCGGAATGGACGGTCGGGATCAACATAGCGTGAATTTTAGTACGTTGATTGTCTATTTTTTCCAACGTAATCGCTTTATCAATCAACGGACAAACACGATAACACACGTCACAGCGCAATCCTTGCCAGTTCAGACAGGTTTCATGATCGAGCAATACCGCCAATCCCATACGCGCATCGTTGATATCTTTCAATTCCTCGCTTAAAGCGCCGGTCGGGCAGGCTTTCATGCAAGGAATATCCTCACACATTTCGCACGGCTTATCACGGGCGATAAAATACGGCGTTCCCGCCTCCATCGGTGATAATAGCGAAGCCAAATGCAACATATCGTAAGGACAAGCCTGCACGCACTGTCCGCAACGGGAACAGGCGGCAAGAAAATCACTTTCATCCAGTGCGCCCGGCGGACGTAACGCAACCCCTTCTTTGGCTTTTGCCTGCTGTTGTTGCAGCGCTAACACAATGCCCACACCACACAAACCGGCAGCCGTTCTGGTTGCATTTCTTAAAAATTGACGACGATTCGGGTCAAGTTTCATCGGTTTCCCCTTTCTCCTGAGCGATCAGTTTCACAAAACAACGTAAATTCCGACCGCACTTTATCATTCCGTACCGAATTTACCGCTTTTCGGCGTTCACGCCGTTCATTCGGCAAATCCGGCATCGTCGTAATTAGGCTTTTACTACTTTAACGGCACATTTTTTGAAATCGGTTTCACCTGAAATCGGGTCGGTCGCGTCCAACGTTAACTTGTTGGCTAACTGACCGGCATCAAAGAACGTCGTATAAATTAAACCTTCAGGACATTTATTACGTCCGCGCGTATCCAAATGAGTGATCATCTCGCCGCGGCGGGTTATCAATTTAACTTTGTCACCATGGCGCAAACCGCGTTTTTTCGCATCATTCGGGTGCATCCAAACCAAGTTGCTTGGGAAAGCCCGATGTAATTCAGGCACACGGCGGGTCATTGTTCCCGTATGCCAATGCTCCAATACACGACCGGTACACAACCACAGATCATATTCTTCGTCCGGCGATTCCGCAGGCGGCTCATAAGGTACGCCGAGGATGATCGCTTTTTTATCCGGATAACCGTAGAAAGACACGCCTTCACCCGCTTGTACATAAGGATCATAACCTTCGCGATAGCGCCACAGCGTTTCTTTGCCGTCCACCACCGGCCAGCGCAAACCGCGGGTTTGGTGATAAACGTCAAAATCCGCCAAATCGTGCGCGTGACCGCGTCCGAATGCAGCGTATTCTTCAAATAAGCCTTTTTGCAGATAGAAACCGAAATGCTCCGCTTCATCATTGATGTAGCCCGGCACATTATCAGGCACTTGGAACTTATCTACTTCGCCGTTACGGTAAAGCACTTCATACAAGGTTTTACCGCGATATTCCGGCATTTGCGCAAGCAATTCTTCGTTCCAAACTTCTTCCACTTTGAAATATTTGGAAAATTCCACTAATTGCCACAAATCCGAACGGGATTCTCCCGGACCTTTCACCTGTTGACGCCAAAATTGCGTACGGCGCTCCGCATTACCGTAAGCCCCTTCTTTTTCCACCCACATACAAGTCGGTAGGATCAAGTCGGCGGAAACGGCAGAGGCAGACGGATACGGATCCGATACGACAATGAAGTTTTCCGGATTACGCCAACCCGGGAAGATTTCTTCATTAATGTTCGGACCGCCCTGCATATTGTTGGTGGACATTTGCCATAAGAAATTGAGTTTGCCGTCTTTTAACATACGACTTTGCATCACGGCAGGATAACCCGGCACGGTCGGAATCGTGCCCTTCGGCAATTTCCACGCTTTTTCCACGATTTCAACGTGTTTCGGATTGGTTACCACCATATCGGCAGGCAGACGGTGAACGAAAGTACCCACTTCACGCGCAGTACCGCAAGCGGAAGGCTGACCGGTTAAAGAGAACGGTCCGCAGCCCGGAATGGAGATTTTACCGGTTAACAAATGGACGTTATATATCATATGGTTTACCCACACGCCGCGAACGTGCTGGTTGAAGCCCATTGTCCAGAAAGAAACCAGTTTTTGTTCCGGATCCGCATACATTTTCGCCAATAATTCAAGCTGTTGCTTCGGTACGCCAGAAATGCGATGAGCTTCGTCTAAGGTATAAGGCGCAACGATTTTTTTGAATTCTTCGAAATCACTGTCATACATTTTACCTGCGGTTTTGGCGTTTTTCGCCGCTTTTTGCAACGGATGATCAGGGCGCAAACCGTAACCGATATCGGTTTCACCGCGTTTGAACTTGGTGTGCTTATTGACGAAATCCCAGTTTACTTTGTCATTTTGAATAATGTAGTTGGCAATATAGTTTAAAATCGCCAAATCAGAATGCGGCTTAAAGATGATCGGCGTATCCGCCAGTTCGAAAGAACGATGCTCATAAGTGGACATCACCACCACTTTTACTTTGTTATCGGATAAACGACGGTCGGATAAACGCGACCATAGAATCGGGTGCATTTCCGCCATATTGGAACCCCAAAGTACGAACGCATCGGTTTTTTCGATATCGTTATAACAGCCCATCGGCTCATCCATACCGAACGTACGCATAAAGGCAACCGCTGCCGAAGCCATACAGTGACGCGCATTCGGGTCGATGGTGTTGGAACGGAATCCCGCTTTCCATAGTTTAACTTTAGCAACGCCTTCAAAAATCGTAGTTTGACCGGAAGAGAACATACCGACGGAATTCGGTTCTTTTTTCTTCAAAATATCTTTGATTTTGTCCGCCATCACGGTGAACGCCTGATCCCATGAAACCGGTGTAAATTCGCCGTTTTTATCGAATTTACCGTCTTTCATACGCAACATCGGCGATTGCACGCGGTCGGCGGCGTACATGATTTTGGATAAGAAATAACCTTTGATACAGTTCAATCCGCGGTTTACTTCGGCATCCGGATCTCCCTGTGTCGCCACAACGCGACCGTCTCGGGTTCCCACCAACACACTGCACCCCGTACCGCAATAACGGCAAGGCGCTTTATCCCATTTGATGCCGCTGTCATCGGCGGCATGGACGTTTTTAATCGGAATTGACATTCCCGCCACGGTCGCAGCAGCGACCGCCGCATTTGTTTTCATAAAGTCACGACGACTTAATTGCATAGCGTTTTCCCCCACTATTTATTTGTAAACTCTTCACGGTCGTCATCAAACGCACAATCAACAACCGCTTTATAAAACTCTCGGATTTTTAACCGCACTTTATGCCGTTTGCGGCGGTATATCCCGTTCGTGATACACCAAACTGACATCAATCACCCCGTCAAGATTGCGGGTGCCCTCTATATTGTTTAGCAGCAAATGTTCATCGTGAGACTGCATCACCACGACCAACTTGCCTTTTTCCGCATCAATGGCGGGAATTTCCGTATAAGGTATGGCTAAAAGTGCGGTCTGAATTGACGCCATTTTGTTTGGGTTACATTGTAAAATCAAACTGCACACGTGCCACTCGGGTGCGTTTTCAATGGTTGTTTGCATAGGTTTATTCTTTATGTTCGGGATAACTGATTTTAATCGCATGAATCGGGCAACTACGAATACAGGCGCCGCAACCGTTACAGTCATCCGTATTTAAAACTATCTGCGCGATCCCGCCCAAAGCGGGTTTAAAGCGGATCGCGCGCATCTCGCAACTATCACCGCAGCTTCGGCATTCAATCCGTTGTTTGATTAAACAGGAATCCAAAATTTCAACGCCGTGTGTCCAAGGCGTTTCTTCTGGCGGACGGAACAACGGTTGTTGACAGACTTCAACGCAACGACGGCAAAAAGTACATTCCCCCTGCGCAAAACTGACTTCGGGAAAACCGCCCTCACCTTTTAGCAAAATTTGTGTTTCGCATGCCTGAATACAGTCGCCACAACGATTACAAGCTGTGATAAAATCGCTTTCGTCGATTGACCAAGGCGGTCTGATAGCACGAAAGCCTTGCTGTTTAACTTGCTGCGACTGTAATGAGGTTAAAAATCCGCCGCGTAAAAAATGGCGTCGGGATACTTCATTATTAGTCATGACAAGTTTGCCTTAAAATTTTTATACTTCTTGAAGTCTATAATTATCAACGGGGCAATACTACTTGATAATCACTAGAAATGGGTATTTGCCCGATTAATCCCATATTTATTGAGCTTGATCAATTTTAAGCTCGGGCTGTTACAACAAAAGGACGCTATAGTGAAAGTAACACGTTCGGTTTCAACCAAAATTGCGCATTATTTGTTTTTAATTATTATCTTCGCCGGCACAATCACCACCTTAAGTTTAGGCATTATCGTAACCAATAAATCCGATGCGGAATTAATCAATGTGTCGGGTTCGCTGCGGATGCAAAGTTACCGCTTGCTTTATACGATAGAATATGAACCGGAAAAAATCAGATTGGGGTTATATCAATACCGCTTGAGTCTGCATTCGGCAACATTGTCCAATTTAAATGACCAGTTTTTTACGCCCGATGAGGTAACGCAAGCCTATCAGGCGCTGATTCAACGTTGGAAGAAAATGGAAACTTACGCCGCCAATCTGGATTTACAATCCTACCGTAACAACATTTCCAGTTATGTGGCGCAAGTGGATAACTTCGTTTACGCCTTGCAACGCTTTGCCGAGAAAAAGCTCATTATCGCCGTGATGATCATTTTGATTTCCATGCTACTGATCGTCGCCATGGTTTCCTATGTTATTTGGTACACCAAAAAGCAAGTGGTTAACCCGTTGCTGCAATTGGCGCAAGCCAGTACGCAAATACAAATGGGACAATTTAATCATATTCCGTTGGATACGAATAAAAAAGACGAATTGGGGCATTTGGCGACGGTGTTCACGCAAATGTCCGGCGAATTACAAAAAGTGTACAGCAGCTTGGAAAGCAAAGTGAATGAAAAAACCCAAAAGCTCAATCAAACCAACCGCTCTTTATCCATGTTGTACCATTGCTCACAGCAACTGACCGTCAGCGACATCGACCGCACCAAGCTGCAACAGGTTTTGCAATATGTCATGTCCACCGAATCTATCCGCGCCTGCGAGTTGATCATATACGGCGCGGAGCATTGGAACATTCACTTGGGGCATCCGCACGGCGATCACCCTTGGCAGCAAACGAACATCGGCGTCGATGACAGTGTTTTGGGATTATTGCGCTGGCAGGCGGGTTTGCCTTGTCCGGATCCGCGTTCTATGGAAAATATCGCGCAACTGCTGGGACGAGCCCTTTATTTCAATCAAACCCAGCGTCAGCAACAGCAACTATTATTAATGGAAGAACGTTCGATTATCGCTCGCGAACTGCACGACTCCTTAGCGCAAGTGTTATCTTTTTTACAGATCCAACTCACGTTGTTAAAACATAATCTGAATAAAAATGACGCGACGGCGAAACAGAAAAGCATAAGTATCATTAAAGATTTTGAACGCGCACTAAGCGACGGCTATGTTCAATTGCGCGAATTATTGGCGACTTTCCGTTTAACCATTCAAGAAGCCAACTTGCAAGTGGCATTGGAACAAGTCATTGATTCGCTGCGCAATCAAACGCCGATTCAAATATCCGTCAGCTGTTCCCTGCCGTCACAAACCTTTAAACCGCAACAATTGGTGCACGCCTTACAAATTGTGCGCGAAGCCGTATTAAACGCGATCAAACATTCGCAAGGCAATCGAATTGACGTCATCGCTCACACGAACGAAGACGGAGAAAATGAAATTTTGGTTCAAGACGACGGCATAGGCATCCCGAGTTTACAAGAACCGGACGGACACTACGGGCTGAATATTATGCAGGAACGCAGCCTACAACTAAACGCCAAATTAACCATCAACAACCGCCCGAACGGCGGTACGGAAGTGAAAATAACCTTGCCGAATTTGTTGAATTAATTCTTAAAAAAACGCTGTAAATTCCGACCGCACTTTTTCAAGCTGATCAAAGTGCGGTCGATTTTTTCCTTGTTTTTTATGCCATTCCCACGGTCATATGCGCACCGTAGAACAGTGTTCTGCCGATCATTTCGGCGACCATCACGAGGATCACCGCCAAACTGAACGCAGGTAAGGTTTTCAGTTTAACGAAGATTACGGCTGCGACGGCTAACGCACATAAACGAACGGCGCTCATTGCGGCATAATCGGGTACTAATGCGGCGGCTTGTTTGACCGAGCTGTGAATCTGCGGCAGATCGAATCCTTGTTGAAGGATAACAAGCGCGGCAAGTAAAATGCCGCAGCCGAACAACCAAGGTGTCCATGCCAAACAATAATCCTTATGCGGATTTAAACTTAACAGCACAAACGCCAGCGCCGAACCGCCCAATAATACGGTGAGATAAAACGACGCGGTTGTGAATCCGTTATTCCAAGTCGGCACGGTTGAAATATGATAAAC
This sequence comes from Mesocricetibacter sp., assembly GCA_041795785.1. Lineage (GTDB taxonomy): Bacteria > Pseudomonadota > Gammaproteobacteria > Enterobacterales > Pasteurellaceae > CAJPST01. Next base: position 6,686 of record JBHBXR010000159.1, on the reverse strand, counting down.
GTTATTCATCATATACATAAAGATTAAACCCACCAACGCAGAAACAATCAACCAAGCTTTAGCCAATTGTTCGGGGAGTTTACCCGATACCGCCAGTAACCAATATAACCCCGCCAAAGCAAAGAATAATGCACCGCCGGCGATTTCGTTACTTAACATGGACGCACCGATGCGATTTAACGAGTTAAAGGCGCGCCACGGCGAACCCAAGTGCATCACGGAGGCAAGAAAACCGACAGCCAATAATGCTAAAGGAATAAGCATGACTTTATGAATATAACTGCGGCTTTGCTGATTGGTATGACGGCAAAGTACGACGGTAAAAATCAGCCACGCACCGACCGCACTTTGTGCGAAGACGGTGAAAATGACTAGGGGCAATTCATGTAATCCTGCGTTCATCCTACACCTCCCGTGGATTGGCTAAAAAGCCGGTGGTATCGCCGCTCGGGCGGGCATTATTATTCGGTTTTACGACTAAATTCGGTTGTGTGAATTCCGCCGAAGGTAGCGGTGCGATAGACGCCTGCGTACCGTATTTTTCCCGCAGTTCCTTAATCGGCGCAAAATCTAATGCGCGTAACGGACAGGCATCCACACAAATCGGTTTTTGTCCTTCTTTTACCCGTGAATAACAACCGTCACATTTAGTCATATGCCCTTTAACAGCATTATATTGCGGCGCGTCATACGGACAAGCCATATGACAATAACGACAACCGATACAGATTTCTTCATTAACTATGACAAAGCCGTCAGCATTTTTATGCATGGCACCGGTCGGACAGACCGCGGTGCAAGCGGGATTATCGCAGTGGTTGCAAGAAATCGACATATAATAAGCAAATACGTCCTGATTCCAGCAACCGTCCGCCTGTTGCAGCCAATTTCCGCCGGCATATTCATAAATACGGCGGAAATTCACTTCCGTATCCAAATCTTTATAATCTTTGCACGCCAATTCACAGGTTTTACAGCCGGTGCAACGATCCGAATCAAAATAAAAGCCATATTGTTCCATAATTCACCTCTTACACTTTCTCGACCTGAACCAAATTGGAATGTTGCGGATTGCCTTTCGCCAACGGGGAAGGACGTTGGGTGGTGAGCACGTTGACACAGCCCGAATGATCCACCCGATTGGCATCCGGCGCATACCAAGCGCCTTCGCTTAGTGCGACTACGCCGGGAATAATGCGCGGAGTGACTTTGGCATGAATGCGCACTTCACCGCGATCGTTAAAAATCCGCAACATATCGCCGTTTTTAATTCCGCGCGGTTCGGCATCAATCGGATTGATCCAGACCTCTTGCGGATTGGCGGCTTTAATGACATCCACGTTGCCGTAAGTGGAGTGGGTTCTGGCTTTGTAATGGAAACCGCTGAGTTGTAGCGGATATTTCTGCATTAACGGATCACCGTAATGTTCAAAGCTGTCCGCATGAACAGGTAACGGATGGATAACTTCGTCCGCTTTTAATTGCCAGTTTTTGGCAATTTCGGCCAAACGGGAAGAATAAATTTCAATTTTGCCCGATGGGGTTTGTAACGGATTGTTTTCCGGATCTTCACGAAAGGCTTTATAAGCGACATAGAATCCGTTCGGATCCAATTTCTTGAAAATACCTTGTTTTCTGAATTCGTCAAAGGTCGGCAGCTCGGGAATATTAGCGCGCGATTGTTCATAAATATGACGCAACCATTGTTCCTGCGTACGCCCTTCGGTGAATTTTTCTTTGACGCCTAATTTATCCGCCAAATCGCTGAGCATATCGTAAATATTACGACACTCAAAGGAAGGAGTAACCGCTTGATCGGCGAAAATAACATAATCCATATTGGCAATATAAGCATCCAGTGCGAAATCCGTTTGTTCCGATGTCGTGCAATCCGGTAACAGAATATCACTGTATTTAGCAGTGGAAGTCATATGATTGTCAATCGTCACAATCAATTCGCATTGAGAATCATCCTGCAAAATATCGTGGGTGCGGTTAATATCCGCATGTTGATTAATCAAACAGTTACTCGCGTAATTCCAAATCACCTTAATCGGTGCGTTCAGTTTTTCTACGCCGCGAATGCCGTCCGTCGTTGCCGTCATTTCATGAGCGCGGAAAATGGCATCAGTCCATAAAAACATTGGAATACTGGCCTTTACAGGATTAGTCAGCGTCGGCATACGTACAAACGGGATACCATAAGCACTTTCTCTTGCGCCAGTATTACCGCCGCTAATTCCCACATTACCGGTTAAAATCGGTAACATCGCAATTGCGCGGGAAATCAATTCCCCGTTACTGCGCCGTTGCGGTCCCCAGCCTTGCGCAATAAAAGCGGGTTTAGTACCGGCAATTTCGCGCGCCAGTTTAATGATTCGGGATTCCGGAATACCGGTAATTTTTGCCGCCCATTCCGGTGTTTTGACAATACCGTCATCACCTTGACCTAAAATATAAGCTTTGTAATGACCGTTAGCCGGCGCCCCTTCCGGTAAGGTTTTTTCATCATAACCGACACAATATTTATCTAAAAATGGTTGAACCACCAAATTCTCGGTAATCATCACGTAAGCAAGAGCCGAACAAAGCGCCGCATCGGTACCGGGACGAATCGGAATCCATTCGTCCTCACGACCTACCCCCGTGTCCGTATAACGCGGATCAATCAGAATCATCTTGGCCTTGGATTTTTCTTTCGCCTGTTCGATACAGTAAGTCAAACCGCCGCCGCTCATACGGGTTTCCGCCGGATTGTTGCCGAACAACACGATAAGTTTGCTATTCTCAATATCCGCCATACCGTTGCCCAGTACCCAACCACCACCATAGGTATAATCCAAAGCAACGGCGATTTGTGCTGTACTGTAATCTCCGTAGTGGTTTAAATAACCGCCGATACAGTTCATTAAACGAGCAACTAAAGTCGCACCCGGTGGCCAAGATTTAGTAACTGTTCCTCCCAATGTGCCGGTACCGTAATTTAAATAAATACTTTCATTACCGTATTTGGCGATATTTTTCTTCAAAGATTCGGCAATTTCCGTTAATGCCTCATCCCAACTGATACGTTTGAATTTACCTTCGCCCCGCTTACCGACACGTTTCATCGGATATTTCAAGCGATCGGGATTATAAACGCGACGGCGCATGGAACGTCCGCGTAAACAGGCTCGAACCTGATGATCTAGGTTATAAGTATCCGTTCCGGTGTTGTCCGTTTCCACATAGATGATTTGATTGTCTTTGACGTGCATCCGAAGCGGGCAACGACTTCCGCAGTTTACCGTACAAGCGCTCCAAATTACTTTTTCTTCGCCGTTTTTGACCGCACTTTCCGTTGCCGCCGCACTAAACGGCAACGATAAATTGGCCGCTACGGCAGCGGCACCGACGGAAGACGTTTTCAGAAAAGCCCTTCTGCTCATATCTGAACTTAGATTGAGTTTATCCATAAAGCATTCCCCCTACGTTTGTTATGTGAATAAACGAACGTATTTAATCACTATCAATAGGAAAATTCTGCGACACAGATCATATTTCAAACAACAACATTCATAAAAATGACAAAAATATGATATAAATCAATTAATTAAAGTTAATGATAAGCGTTTTTATTCGGGAGATATTTGCCGAAGAAGAGGATTACGAATAAGTTCTGTTGATGTTTTGAGATTAGAAAATATCCTATTTTTACACCTGTAAGCAAGATGTGCTCTAGATTACACATAGTTAAGTGGCTTTGCCACTCTATAAACGTTCTCCTGCATAACTTGTCGTTCTAAGGAAAGACCGAACACCTCAAAAAAACGCTGCAAATTTCGACCGCACTTTTAGTCCGCCAAGACAAAAACACCCGATAATTATCGGGTGTTGTCGTTATTGCTGTTGTTGGAAGGCTTTCACCTGTTCGTAGCTGACGGCGCCGTCGGTGGCGGAGATGGAAAACAGGTTGAAATATGCCAAGGCGTGTCCGAGTTTGAGCACGTCTTGCAGCGGCAGTTGTTGATGTAACCCGTACAACGTGCCGGCGCAAAAAGCGTCGCCGGCGCCCAAGGTGCTGACGATATCTTTCTTTTCCACCCAATAAGACGGCACGGCAACTTCTTCGCCTTGTCGGTTGCAAGCCACCGCCCATTGCGGATAATGCACGATGACCGTATTTCTAACTCCTTGGCTCAATATTTGCCGTGCGATCATTGCCAGATTTTCTTTATCGGAGGGCAGATCTTCTTTATCCGTCAGAATTTTCGCCTCCACGTCATTAATAATCACGTAATCGATATAAGGCAACATCGGGCGGATATAGCGGCTGAAAACCGTTTTATTGTTTACCGATACCAAATCAATGGAAATTTCAAAGCCTTTTTCCCGTAAACCGTCGAACAGCTTGATTAAAACAGATTCGTCCAGCAAAGCGGGCAGCAGCGGTAAGTAAGCGATATGTACGATTTTCGCCTGATTATCAATGCGTAATATCTGCTCCAATCCGTAGAGCTCCATCGCGCCCACATAATGAAAAAACGTGCGGTCGCCGGTTTGGCTGTTGATCATTACATCGGTGAAAGAAGTGGCGCGCTCCACTTGCGATACCGCATCAATATTGATCTGATGGGCAAGGGCGCGTTGCAAAATAAACTGCCCCTCGCCGTCCTTGCCCACTGCGCCGCCCAAATACAACGGCAATGCGGGATCCAGTTTCGCCAAATCAAATAAGATATTGGTACAACCGCCGCCGCAGTGCAGTTCGATTTTGGAAATCGTGGCAAGCATAGATTCCTGCGGATATTCCGAAATCAACAAAGTGCGATCCACCAACAGATTGCCGATAGCCAAGATACCGTTTCGGTTAGGATTTTCCATATAACGCAGCCTTATTTGCGCTGTAGAAAATATCCATTTGTTCCGCCACCGTTGCGCTGATGGCGCGTTGCATATTTTCCATCATAATCAAATAATAGTTGTAACGTTTTTCCTGACTGGCGGTCACAGCGTCTTTTTCGATACTTTGTAGAGCCGCTTGCGACATACCGGTAAAGAAATTGATTTTGCAAATACCGAGTTCGATAGTTTTACGGAAATCCTCCGTGCTGATACCCGATCCGCCGTGCAGCACTAAAGGTACGGAAACCGCCCGATCGATTTGCCGTAAACGCTCGAAATCCAGTTTCGGTTCGCCTTTATACTTACCGTGCGTATTGCCGATTGCCACGGCAAGTGCGTCGATACCCGTTTCGCTCACGAACTCTTTGGCTTGTTCCACTTTGGTGTAAAGCGCTTCATCCGCCGCACTTTCCAGCGCACCGCCTTCGTCACCGCCGACAGCGCCGAGTTCGCCTTCAACGGAAATACCGTAATTACGACACAATTCCACCACTTTGCGGGTCTGCGCCATATTTTCTTCATAAGGCAAATGGGAGCCGTCAAACATAATGGAGGAAAAACCGCATTTGATCGCCGTTTCAATGGTCGGGAAAGTTAATCCGTGATCAAGGTTTAAACACACCGGCACACCGCATAACTCGGCTTTTTTCTTGATGTATTCGGAGGCGGAATAAATATCGATATATTTTAAATGCACCTCGGCAACATTAATAATCACCGGCGATTGCTGCGCTTTCGCCGCGTTGAACACGGCATCGATAAAATTCGAATCAATCGCATTGAACGCGCCGACGGCAAATTTATGTTGATCGGCAACGGCTAAAATATTTTTTAAATTCAGTAATCCCATCGTATTTCTCCTTAAAGATAGTTGGCATAATCGCTGCATAATAAATGAACGGGCGGCTCGTCTTCCTCTACTTTTGAAAAACGTCCCAGCGGTTCTAAGAAGCGGTTGTCGGTTAAATCGTCGTTCGCCATCGACACTTCGCCCGCCAACACCGCACCGCCGCCTTCTTCCGCCCAGAAACTGTGATATAAGGTCGGATATAAACAGATGCTTTGTCCCGGCTGCAAACGCACTACGCCGCCTGCCGGCACGATAATTTGTTCACCGTCCACGGCAACGCGGATATCGGAACGCTCATCCAATAAATCCGTCGCATCGTCACGGCGATATAGTTTCACCATCAGATTGCCGCCGCCGCGGTTAATAATGTCTTCCATTTTTTTCCAATGGTAGTGCATCGGCGTAACTTGATTTTCATTCACCAACATAATTTTTTCCGCATAAGGCTTGTCATTATGCGGCGATTGATTGCGGATAGTAAACAAAGTCAATCCGGTTTGCGCAAACCGTCCTAAGTTGAAATCCGTCACGTCCCAACCGAGACGGGCGTCAATAATTTCCCTTTTATTTGACAGATCCGAGATTTTCCAATCGTTGAGACTATAATGCGCAAATTTCGGTAGTAAGAAGTGATATTGCGCCATCATTGCTTTTGCCTGCAAAATGGCTTGGTTGATTGCGGAACGTTGCATATAAACTCCTTCTGTGAGAGAAAGTGCGGTCGGTTTTTTCGGTGTTTTGTAAGCTATTGCGTAACCGTCCAGGTTGACAAAACGCGTTTAAAAACGACCGCACTTTTGCATTAATTCTCCTCTAACGGCCATAACCAAGCGGCACCGCGTACGCCGCTGGAATCGCCGTGAACGGCTTTTTTGATTTCGGTAAAACATTCTCTACCGAAAATATAATCGCCTAACAATTTCGGCACATTGGTATAAAGACGATCAATATT
>JBHBXR010000158.1:0-14313 GCA_041795785.1 Mesocricetibacter sp. | reverse complement strand
TTATCATAGGCGGCAATTTAGTTAATGATGGATTTTATTATGCAACAACTTCCTTTTCGCGCCGTTGTATCCGATATGGACGGCACATTATTAAACGGTAATCACGTAGTGGGCGATTTCACTATCGCCACCTTTGAAAAACTGGCGCAGAAAGGCGTCGATGTCATTTTGGCAACAGGCAGAAACTACACCGACGTATCTTCAATTTTAGGCAAAATGAAAATTGAACAGGCGGTAATGATTACTTCAAACGGCGCACAAGCGCATGATTTGCAAGGGAGATTACTGTACAGCAATTATCTCAGCGAAGATATCGCTTTTGAATTAATGAATATGCCGTTCGATAAGAAACGCGTTTGCCTTAACAGCTATCAAGACGACGGTTGGTTTATCAATATTGATGTACCGCAACTACGTAAATATCATCAGGATTCCGGATTTATGTATGAAGTGGTGGATTTTGCCAAACATCACGGACGCGGTACGGAAAAGGTTTTCTTTATCGGGCGTGAAGCGGCGGATTTAGTGGAGTTGGAACAACAATTAAAAGAGCGTTTCGGCAATTTTACTTCGATCACTTATTCCACGCCTCATTGTTTGGAAGTGATGAATAAAAACGTGTCAAAAGCGACCGCACTTGCCGAAGTAATTAAAGAGCGTGATTATGATTTGGCGCATTGTATTGCGTTCGGCGACGGCATGAATGACGTGGAAATGCTGAATGAAGTAGGTAAAGGTTGTATTATGGGCAATGCCGATCCCCGTTTAATTCAAGCCTGTACGCAGTTGGAAAAAATCGGTTTAAATAAAGATGAAGCCGTTGCCAGCTATGTTCGCGCCACATTCGGAATTTATTAATGGCAATTTGGCAATCAGCGGGATTAATCGGCATCGGCGCGGCATTGGGCGCATTATTACGCTGGGGATTGGCTTTATGGTTAAATCCGCTGTTCGCCGCATTCGCTTTCGGTACCTTGGTTGCCAATTATCTCGGTTGTTTTATTATCGGTATTGTCACGGCGCTCATTTGGCAATTTCCGCAAATATCCCATGAATGGCGTTTATTTTTAATTACCGGTTTCTTAGGCAGCCTGACCACCTTTTCTTCTTTTACTGCTGAGGTGGTGGAAAAATTATTTAACGGGCAATGGCTAAACGGATTGGAAATTATTTTCTTCCATTTGTTCGGCTGTATCGGATTTACCGTATTAGGCATAGGTTGTTATAAATTATTTGCCGATTAGCTCGAATGAAAAATAAAAAATCTTCCCAAGTAGTGCGAGGGAAGATTTTTTTATCTTGTTTTAACGTAATTATTTTTTCAACAAATCACGAATTTCGGTTAATAACTTCTCTTCTGCCGAAGGTTCTGCCGGCGCAGCGGCTTCTTCTGCCGGTTTTTTCAATTTATTCAATGCCTTGATCATCATAAAAATAGCAAAAGCAATAATAATAAAATCAAATACGTTTTGAATAAATGCACCGTAGTTTAAGGTGACCGCCGGGGTTTCACCGACCGCTTCCGCCAAAGTGATTTTTAAATCTTTAAAATCGACGCCGCCGGTTAAAATACCTAATACCGGCATAAATACATCGCCGACTAATGAGCTGACGATTTTACCGAACGCACCGCCGATGATCACACCGACAGCCATATCAACGACATTACCGCGCATTGCAAATTCGCGGAATTCTTTAACAAAACTCATAAAGTTCTCCTTACTATAGATTAAATAAAACCGCGCATATTATATTGATAAAAATTCATTTGTATAGTTTCTTTACAATTCGCTTTAAATAAATAAAAGTGTCGGTTGGAATAATTTTTCGATGTCAGGCACATATTTTTTATCACCCAAATACACCACAACGCGATCGTTTTCGGCAATGACGACATTCTTCTTCGCAATAATCACTTCGTTATTACGAAGAATCGCCCCGATAATTGCACCGGCGGGAAGCTTTAATTCGGAGACTTTACGTCCGATAACGTGCGAAGTGGTTTCATCGCCGTGTACGACGATTTCCAACGCTTCGGCGATGCCGTGGCGTAAGGAGACCACATTGACGATATCGCCTTTGCGGATATGGCTGAGCATGGCGGAAATAGTGGCTTGTTGCGGCGAAACGGCAATATCAATGGTACCGCCTTGAATTAAATTGATGTATGCCATGCGTTGAATCAACACCATCGCTTTTTTCGCACCGAGACGTTTTGCCAGTAGCGCCGACATAATATTGGCTTCGTCGTCGCTGGTAAGAGAAATAAAAACATCAATATTTTCAATATGTTCTTCAAATAATAAAGATTGATCGGACGCATCGCCGTGAAATACTAAGGTTTTGGATAATTTTTCCGCCAGTTGTATCGCCCGCGCTTGATTGCGATCGATTAATTTGACAATACAATGTTCTTCCAACTGCTTAGCGACACCGGTTCCCACATTGCCGCCGCCGACAATCATAATCCGCTTATAGGGTTTTTCCAACCGTTGTAATTCGCTCATAATGGCTTTGATATGGATGGTGGCGCAGATAAAGGTAACCTCATCCCCCGCTTCGATAATCGTGGAGGCTTGCGGACGGATAACTTTGTCTTGACGTAAAATCGATACAATCCGGCAGTCAATATACGGCATATGCTCACGCAAAGCGGAAATCGCATAACCGACTAAAGGTCCGCCGTAATAGGCTTTTACGACGACCAGGCTAATTTGCTTATCGGCAAAATGCGCTACTTGTAATGCACCGGGATAATTAATCAAGCGGACAATATCTTCGGTAACCAAATTTTCCGGCGAGATAATATGATCAATAGGAATCACATCGGGATCGAATAATTTTTCTTTTTCACGCAAATATTCCGCATTGCGGATACGGGCGATTTTGGTCGGTGTGTTAAACAACGTGTAGGAAATCTGACAGGCGACCATATTGATTTCATCGGAATTAGTCACTGCCACCAATAAATCCGCATCGGCGGCACCCGCTTCGCGCAACACTTTTGGGGAAGACGCCGCGCCGTTCAATACGCGTAAATCGTGTTTATCCTGCAAGCTGGCAAGACGTGTTTCATTGTTATCCACCAAGGTAATATCGTTATCTTCACCGACTAAATTTTCCGCCAGTGTCGTGCCGACCTGACCCGCGCCAAGAATAATAATTTTCACCCGAACCGTCCTTTGTATTTTCGTTTTACGCCGAATTATAGCCTGAAATCGCCGTTTTGACTAAAAATGCGTTATTTTGTCTGCGATACAACATTTCAGTGAAAAATTTGTTATACTCAAACGGAATTTTGCCTTGTGGCAAAACGTCTTGATTTTTGACCGCACTTTTTATCTGCCACCACAGTTTCGGAGGATTGGAAAATTGAAAGTATCATTCGCTCGTAAAATTAATGCCTTACTTCTTCTCACGCTTACCTTGTTCAGCACATCCGCGCTTGCCAAAAAACTCTATATTTATAACTGGACGGAATATATCCCTTCTTCATTATTAGCCGAATTTACTAAAGAAACCGGTGTGGAAATCGTTTATTCGACCTTTGAAAGCAATGAAGAAATGTATGCCAAACTGAAACTGATGAAAGGTAAAGGATACGACCTGATTTTTCCATCCAGTTATTATGTAGGGAAAATGGCAAAAGAGGGAATGCTGCAAAAAATTGATCACGGCAAACTGAGCAATTTTAACCAAATTACGCCTAATTTGCTGAATATGGATTTTGATCCGAATAATCAATATTCATTACCCTATGTTTATGGTTTAACCGGCATCGGCTTGAATGCGCAGAAAATTGATCCGGCAAAAATTACCGGCTGGGCGGATTTATGGAAACCCGAATATAAAGGGAAAATTCTACTGACCGCCGATTCGCGCGAGGTATTTCATTTGGCGTTGTTGTTAAACGGTCATTCGCCGAATACGAGAAAAGAAAAGGAAATCAAAGAAGCCTATGAACGTCTGCGCAAATTAATGCCGAACGTCATTGCGTTCAATTCCGATTCGCCTGAAGTGCCGTATTTACACGGTGAAGTGGATTTGGGAATGATTTGGAACGGTTCTGCATTCCGTGCCAATAAAGAAAATCCGAACATTCGTTTTATTTATCCGCAAGAAGGAGCGATTATTTGGATGGATAACTACGCCATTCCGAAAAATGCGAAAAATCTGAAAGAAGTTTATCAGTTTATTGACTTCATGTTGCGCCCGGAAAATGCCAAAATCGTTATTGAAAGCATGGGGTTCTCTATGCCGAACGAAGGCGTGAAAGCCCTGCTTCCTCCGGAAGACGCCAACAGCCCGATTCTGTTCCCGTCCGAAGCCGAAGTAGCGAAAGGCGTATTGCAGTCCGATGTGGGAGAAGCAATTGATATTTATGAAAAATATTGGAATCGGTTAAAAGCCCATTAGAAATCAGGCGGTAAGTCTTAGTGTCACAAAATAAGCGAAAAACTTACCGCACTTTTCATGTTATCTTTTCAAATAATCCCTCAAACAATAAAGCGCCGTCAGATTACGCGCTTCGCAGAAATCGGGATCGTTAATCAAATCATCAATATTCGCTAGCGGAAAGCGAACTAACTGCAAGGGTTCGGGTTCATCGCCGTCCAAACGGCTCGGATAAAAATCACGGGCGAGCAAAATGTGCATCGGGTTGTGCATAAAGCTTGGCGATGCATTTACCGTACGCAGATGTACGAACTCTTTGGCGCCCAAACCGATTTCTTCCTGCATTTCGCGGTTAGCACTTTGTGCCGGCGTTTCGCCTTGTTCCATTAATCCCTTCGGGAAACCCAGTTCGTAACGTTCCGTTCCCACCGCATATTCACGCACCATCAATAAATCTTCACCGTCCAAGGGCAACACCATCACTGCGGCGCGACTGCTCGGTTTAAAACGTTCGTAAGTGCGTAATGCACCGTTGGAAAATTTTAATTCTACGGACTGAATTTCAAAAATGCGTGTTTTGGCAGCGACGGCAACGGATAAAATTTCGGGTTTTTGCAGATTGTCCATAATCGGTTCTCATTTTACAAAATTAGGGATTAACGATACCATAAAGCCGACTTTGTGCTAAGTATGCAAGGAAAAATGATGGCAAATAAATTCATGAAAGAGGATGAGAAAGACGACGGCGTACGTTTGGATAAATGGTTGTGGGCGGCACGTTTCTATAAAACCCGAACTATTGCGAAAGAAATGATCGACGGCGGCAAAGTGCATTACAACGGTCAACGCAGCAAGCCGAACAAGAACGTGGAAATCGGCGCGATGATTAAACTGCGACAAGGCAATGATGAAAAAGAAATTGAAGTGATGGCGTTGTCCGATCAGCGGCGCGGTTTCCCCGAGGCGCAGTTGTTATACCGTGAAACGGAAAAAAGTGTGGAAAATCGTGAAAAAATGGCGCTTGCCCGAAAAACCAATGCGATGCCGCATCCCGATCGTCGTCCGAATAAAAAAGAACGCCGTGATTTACTCAAGTTTAAATATCAGGATGACTTGTAATTGAGCGTACGAAACCCAATATTGAAGGCATATAATTCATAACCAGCAGGATAAATAATGAACTACCGAACCGATAACGACAAACTCTATCGTTACTTATTCAAAGACCGTGCCGTGCGTGGCGAATGGGTGCGGTTAAATCAATCTTTCAATGAAACGTTAAATACCCATCATTATCCGCTTGCCGTGCAGAATTTGTTGGGTGAAATGATGGCGGCAACCAGTTTACTGACCGCCACATTGAAATTTGAAGGCAATATTACCGTACAAATTCAAGGTGACGGCGCATTAAAATTAGCGTTGGTGAACGGATCCGATCAACAGCAAATTCGTGCTTTGGCACGTTTGCAAGGGGAAATCAATGATGAAATGACCTTGGCTCAGATGGTGGGCAAAGGCGTGTTAGTGATTACCATTGCACCGCATGAGGGAGAACGTTATCAGGGCGTAATTGCTTTGGATAAGCCTACGCTAAGCGAGTGCTTGGAAGATTATTTTACCCGCTCCGAGCAATTGCAAACTCAATTGCTGATTCGTACCGGAGAGTTTGACGGCAAACCGGTGGCGGCGGGGATGTTGTTGCAGATTATGCCGGACGGTTCGGGCTCGCCGCAGGATTTTGAACATTTGGCAACCTTAGCGGCAACAATGAAAGATGACGAAATATTCGGGTTGACGGCGGAAGAACTGCTTTACCGTTTATATCACGAAGAAACCGTAGAAATCTTTCCGCCGCAACAGATTACATTCCATTGCGGTTGCTCGCAGGAACGCTCGGGAGCGGCATTGCTGTTGATTTCAGAGGACGAAATCGATCAGATTTTAGCTGAACACAACGGCAGTATTGATATGCAATGCGAGTGCTGCGGTACCCACTATTTCTTTAATAAAGACGCAATTAATAAATTGAAAGCGGATGCTTAAACAGAATAAACCCTGCGTTGCGGGGTTTATTTTTCAATACCCTTGTATTTTCAGTAAATCCCGTTATCCTAGCGAACATGAAAAAAACGCTGATAATTTTGACCGCACTTTTTATGCTTAACGGCTGTGGCACCATTGTGCAACTGTTAGATCCCACGCAGAAATATGAAGCTTATGCCGGCACGCAATACGATTGGGAACAGGCGCAAGTGTGGGGCTTACCGATTTTGGATCTGCCGTTGTCCTTTTTGCTGGATACGGCGCTGTTGCCTTATGTGTGGTCGCAGGAATAACTTCAACTATCATCCATGAAACTCAATTCTCAACAACAACAGGCGGTGAACTATGTCGCCGGACCTTGTTTGGTTTTAGCCGGCGCAGGTTCGGGCAAAACCCGCGTCATAATCAATAAAATCGCTTATTTAGTGGAAAAATGCGGTTATCTGCCGAAACAAATTGCTGCGGTCACTTTTACCAACAAAGCGGCGCGCGAAATGAAAGAACGGGTGGCGCATTCCATCGGAAAAGAACAAAGCCGCGGGCTAATCGTCTCGACTTTTCACACTCTGGGTTTCGATATTGTCAAACGCGAATACAAGCAGCTCGGCTTTAAAGCCAATATGACGTTGTTTGACGAACATGACCAAATGGCATTGCTGAAAGAATTGACCGCCGATTATTTGCAGGAAGACAAAGATCTGCTGCGGGAATTGGTTTCCGTCATTTCCAACTGGAAAAACGATTTGATTATGCCCGCGCAAGCGTTGCAATCCGCCCGTGATGAAAAATATCAAACCTTTGCCAAATGCTACGAACGCTACGCCAACCAAATTCGCGCTTATAATGCGTTGGATTTTGACGATTTGATTATGTTACCGACCCTGTTGTTTAAAAAAAATGCGGAAGTGCGGTCGAAATGGCAAGAGAAAATTCGTTATCTGCTGGTGGACGAATATCAGGACACCAACACCAGTCAATATGAGTTGATTAAGCTGTTGGTCGGCAGTCGGGCGCGTTTCACCGTAGTCGGTGATGATGATCAATCCATTTATTCGTGGCGCGGTGCACGACCGCAAAATATGGTGCGTTTGCGCGACGATTTTCCCGATTTGCAAGTAGTGAAATTGGAACAAAATTATCGTTCTACCCAGCGGATTCTGCATTGTGCCAATATTTTAATTGATAACAATGATCACGTTTTCGATAAGAAACTGTTTTCCAATTTAGGCGAGGGGGAAAAATTACAAATTATCGAAGCGAAAAATGAAGAACACGAAGCCGAACGGGTAGTGGGCGAGCTGATTGCCCATCGTTTTACCAATAAAAGTAAATATAAGGATTATGCGGTGTTGTATCGCGGTAATCATCAATCGCGCTTATTGGAAAAGGTGTTGATGCAAAATCGGATCCCGTACAAAATCTCAGGCGGCACGTCGTTTTTCTCACGGGTGGAAATTAAGGATATGATGGCGTATCTGCGACTGTTGGTAAATCAGGACGATGACGCTGCGTTTTTGCGTATTGTCAACACGCCGAAACGGGAAATCGGCACGGTGACACTGGAAAAACTGGGATCTCTGGCGCAAGAAAAACAGATCAGTTTGTTTGAAGCGGTGTTTGATTTTGATTTAATCCAACGCATTACGCCGAAAGCCTATAACGCGTTACAGGGATTCGCCTGCTGGTTAGTGGAATTGAATGACGAATTGTTACGAGCCGAACCTGAAAATGCGGTACGACGGATGCTGGCGCAGATTCATTACGAAGAATATTTGTATGAATATGCGGTCAGCCCGAAAGCGGCGGAAATGCAAAGTAAAAACGTCGCAACGCTGTTCGACTGGGTAGCGGATATGCTGAAAGGCGATGAATTTAACGAACCGATGAGTTTAAATCAAGTAGTGACCCGCTTAACCTTGCGCGATATGTTAGAACGCGGTGAAGAGGATGACGAAAGCGATCAGGTGCAATTAATGACATTGCACGCGTCAAAAGGCTTGGAGTTTCCGCATGTATTCTTAATCGGTATGGAAGAAGGGATTTTACCGCATCAGACCAGTATTGATGAAGATAATGTGGATGAAGAGCGTCGTTTGGCTTATGTGGGTATTACCCGAGCCCAACAAACGCTACGTTTTACGTTATGTAAGGAACGCCGACAGTTCGGCGAATTGATAAAACCCGAGCCGAGCCGCTTCTTATTAGAGCTGCCGCAAGACGATTTGCAATGGGAGCGGGATAAACCGCCGATGACGGAACAACAAAAGCAGGAAAAAGCGGCGGCGAATATTGCTAATCTGCGTGCGCTCTTAAAACGTAATTAACCGTAGTTTGTAGATAAATCAGGCAAATGAGGCAAAAATCAACGTTATTTATAAAAAATGGATTGACTTATTTACAGAAAAAAGTATTATACCGCGCACAAACCGTGAGTATGGTTACTGCGGTGAGATGGCCGAGAGGCTGAAGGCGCTCCCCTGCTAAGGGAGTATGTGGTCAAAAGCTGCATCGAGGGTTCGAATCCCTCTCTCACCGCCATTTACTTTGGTTGAAATTATAGGGCACCCGTAGCTCAGCTGGATAGAGTACTCGGCTACGAACCGAGCGGTCAGAGGTTCGAATCCTCTCGGGTGCGCCATTTTATTTCTACTCTAAAATAAAATGCTCAACCTAAGTAAAAAACAATTTCAAATCTAAATTTTCAATACGCACCCGTAGCTCAGCTGGATAGAGTACTCGGCTACGAACCGAGCGGTCAGAGGTTCGAATCCTCTCGGGTGCGCCATTTCAATATCTTCTCTTAGGATTCATTCCTTAAAGATCATCCGCAATCCAAGGTTGTTCAAGCAACAAAGAATAAATATTGGCTAAAAAATAGGTTTGTTCGTCTTGCGGAATAATAAACGGCACTAACTGAACTAAATCCGCATTGATTATAGAAATATGCGAAAAATTGACCGCACTTTCAATTTCGTCCATAAATTCTTGATATAAGGGAGAAACCGTATATCCGCGTTGAACTCTTCCCAATGCGCAGGCAAAATGAAACAGCAACATATCGACTAATGGCGTAGCGACATTCACCCGCCAACGATCAGACAAACGTTGTTTTATTCGCAGTACAATTTGAATTGTTTCGTGGTCAACTAAGCCGCGCGTTTCCAAATCGCTCAAACGATGGTTGATATCCATTTTTCTCCCCCCACTTAATTTGTTACATATTTGTTATATAGGTATTAATTTAACCTAATTTTCATTACTTAAACAGTGCATAGATCACAAATTTAATAAAATTAGGGGTATAACAGTTTTTATTTGAGGTTGTACCAGATATATGATCCCACTTTTCCTGCCTAATTAATGGTGAAAAACTGCATGACGTTGTGGCAAAAATTTAATAATTGGCAACTTCGTGGGACAACCGAATAGGTTTTCAGATGGTCTGATATTTTGCACAATCCGCTTTTAACATTCCCCCGACATACCCGAGTTTCTTCTTTTTTAAAAATCCCCGGGCTTGTCAAATTGATTACACGATCCTCCACTGAACCGAAAATAAATGTTCAATTTTTTGATTTTGCTTTAATTGTTCCTGAATTTTGGCAAACAATTCATCCCGTTTGTCGCTGATTCCATCTTCCACATCAAAAATGCTGTGGCGCAATTGTCGGCGTTTTTTTTCTAAATCTTGCAATTGTTTTTCTAAAACAGACAATTGCTCTAAATTGCTTGCCTGATTTTTCTCACGCTTTACTTGCTTGATTTTATCGCTTACTTCAACAATGGCTTCTTGCGCTGCTTTGATTTTGTCGTCCGCCCATTTATCCAAACGGTCACTTTCTTGTTTGAGCAACATCGTTTGTGCTTCGGTATGTTTTGCAGTCATGCCGTTAATGGCTTGTGTGGCATTGGCGGACAAGTCATCAGGCAAATTAACTTCATTAGGCAATATTTGTGCGGATATGCCCAACAATTTACGGCAAAAATCATCATCCAGCCATTCACCTGTATCGGTTCTTGCGGTAAAAACAAGCTGTTCTTGCGTTTGGTTTTCGCCATAAAAGCCCAGTTTATCGACCCATAGCCAACCCGACTGTCCCAAATACTGTGCCAACACAGACAATTTGGTCGGGTGATGACTATAATCAAAATGTACACAAGCAATATCGGTTTGAACTTGTTGACAGTATGTCAAACACCATTCGCCCAAAGGGTGATTAAGGCGATAATCTTGCCCTGCTTGCTCATCTCTTTGTTGCAATTGATAACATCCTGTTTTAACGGTTTCAATCGGTGATTGGTGTAAATAAAAGGATTTTTGTGTCTCATCAAATTGAGCGTAACCTTGCAAGGCAAATTGGCTGGTATACCAAAAATAACGGCTGGTTTTGTCCAATAATTGTTGGCTTTGGGAAAGTTGTAATTTTAAACGTTCGTGGACATCTTCATCAAAATGATCCAATAAAGTCGAATTTGCGATCTGCATCGCCTCTTGAATTTGTGATTCCATCTCTTTTTGCAAATCGTCAAAGGCTTGTTTTATTTCTTCAGAACTGCGGCAGCTGTCATAAATATGGGCAATTCGTTTCTCAAAATCCAAACCACTTTCAATGCGTCCTAAAATTTCATCAGAAGCACCAAATACACCGTCAAACAGCTTAAATTTTTCGCTTAGCAGTTCTAAAACTCGCTGGTCAACTTCATTTCGTTGATTCAAAAAGTTAATTACAACCACATCAAATTTTTGCCCATAACGATGGCAACGACCAATGCGTTGTTCCACACGTTGCGGGTTCCAAGGTAAATCGTAATTGATAAGCAACGAACAAAATTGTAAGTTTACCCCTTCAGCTGCCGCTTCAGTGGCAATCATAATCTGTGAATGATGTTTAAAGTGATCAATCAACGCCGTACGCATATCCACTTGTGGCGAACCTGTTATCCGACCGACATTACTTTCATCGGCAAGCCACTGCTCATAAATGCGTTTGGCACCCGTATGATTATTGGAACCTGAAAAACTCACCACGTTATCGGCATAACCATTAGTAATTAAAAAATCATACAAATAGGCTTGTGTTCGCACACTTTCCGTAAAAATAATGGCTTTTTGAACGGCACCGAGTTCAACCATTTTTGCAAACCCCGTTTGCAAAGCCGTCAACAGTGCATTCGCTTTACTGTCTTGGCTTAATTGTTTAGTCTGAGCAATAAAGCCTTCAATTTGAGCGATTTCATCATCTAGTGTTTGTCTATCATCCGATGTTAATCCTCCATCATCACTTAATTCATCATCTTCCCAATCTTCATCTAATTCATCGGCTAAATCCGCTTCGCATTCACTTAAGCTGAGTAACAAATCTTCTTGCTTGGCTTGCTGTTCTTTTAGTGTATAAAGCCGTTTTAAGATAATACTTAACGTATTTGCCACCGCATAAGGACTTTATGCCAATAATTTACGCAAAATCAAGCCAATCAAATGACGTTGTCACCTCGGTAACGCCAAACTGTGTTCTTTGCCGATAAAATCCGATACAGCCTGATACAATGCCTGTTCTTCATCACTTGGATAGAAATTTTGGGTAAGTGTATGACGTTTGGTATAGTGGATATATTCCAACACATCTTTGCGTAACGTTCGCTTCACCACAGTTTGCAGACGGCTTTTTAATTCCGCCATATTGTGTTCATTGACAAACTCACGGCGAAACACCTTTTCATCACCAAATAAATGTTCATCAAGCAAGGTGGATAAACCATAAAGTTCCATCAAACTGTTTTGCAAAGGTGTTGCAGTAAGCAACAATTTTTTACGCCCATCAAATGCCGTGCGTAAGATTTGTCCCATTCTATTTCTAGTACGGTGAGCGTTGCGAAGTTTATGTGCTTCATCAATAACCACGCAATCCCACAACTCGCCAGCTAAAAAATCCGCCAATTTGGTTGCATATTGATAAGAAATAAGGATAACCCGCTTGCCGACATTATCGCGTAAAAAGTTCAACAACCTGTCTCCGTAAGCCGGTTTTAACAGCGATTTATCCAAAATAATGCATGGCAGACCAAACTTTTCAGCCAGTTCATTTGCCCATTGTTTACGCAAAACTGCAGGACAAACCACCAATAATTGTCGTTTCCGTTCCGCCCAAAGTTGACATAACACCAAGCCGGCTTCCACTGTTTTACCCAAACCGACTTCATCAGCAAACAATACGCCACGCCCAAGTGGATTTTTGAGTGCGAACAACGCTGCATCAATCTGATGGGGATTAAGATCCACTTTGGCATTAAACAAACCTTGCGAAATACGATCGACCCCATTTTCGGAGCGACACAAAATCTCATTGGCAAAATATTTGGCTTGATACGCTGTGATATTCATACAAATTTTCCAATTACCTACTGCATCAACAAATGAAACAATTCAACATTAATATAAAAATTTTCTTTTCCTATTTTGGTTTTCGCTAAAACACCTAAAGCAACCAATTCGTCAAGACGCTTAACTGCTGTATTACGATGGATTTGACAATCTTCCATTACAAAGTCAATTTTTGTATAGGGATATTTGAATAAATTATTTAACAATTCATGACTATACACTTTAGGTAAATTTTCACGAATCATCTGTTTTTGCTTCATCATTAATACTTTGATTTCATTAATCAATTTAACCGATTGAATAGCCGTTTCAGCAATACCATTAAGCATAAAAATCAGCCAAGGTTCCCATTGTTGAGTTTCTCGTACTGCTTGTAACAATTGATAATATTCACTTTTATTGCGATTGATGTATCGTGATAAATACAAAACAGGCGTATCTAACAATCCTTGCTGAATCAAATACAAAATATTGATAATTCTCCCTGTACGACCATTTCCATCGTAAAAAGGATGAATACTTTCAAATTGATGATGAATTAATGCCATTTTAACCAAAGGGTCATAATCCATTTGTTCAGAATCGTTGATAAACCTTTCTAAACCAGCCATCAGATTTTCGATTTCATCATAGGTTTGAGGTGGCATATACACCACTTCTTGTGTGGCTTGATTAACTAAACCGGTTCCTGCTTGTTTGCGGAAGCCTGCGTTATTACCTTCCAACTCACGCTGTATCTCTTTAATTAAATTTAGGGTTATCAAACCACTTTTTTGTACTTCATGAAACCCTAAACTCATTGCCTGAACATAATGATGAACTTCTTTAGCTGCACCAGAAGCAAATTGCTGTGTGGCGTAATTACTCTGATACAAATCATCTTGTGTGGTTACAATATTCTCAATTTCTGAACTTTCTTTTGCTTCTTGCAAAGGCAAAGTACCAAGCAAAATATTGGGATTTGGCATCGTATGCACGACACCTTTTAATTCACCTAATGCACGGTGCGCATGGCTACAGGCTTTAAAAACAGATTTGCTTTCCAAATCTCCCAAAGCGAATAAATCAGGAATGGCGTAATTCATACTTCGTTCTCATCAACATAAAAATTAGGAATAATGTGTACATTCACACAACATGCACAAGAAATGCTATTTTCTTGTGTATGTTATTCCGATATGCACACAAAATCCACTTTTCTTGTGCACGTTATTCCTACTTTACCATTTCAAGCATCTACACCACTATTGCAACATCATCTTAAACATCCGTTTGAGATAAACCTGATTGCCGTCCATAAATAAAATATGTTTATCGGCAAAATCTTGTGTTGTTAAATGCCCCACATTGAGCAAATCCGTCTGTTTGGTAATGGACAAAATAAAGGCAGACAAAATCGGCGTTTCAATCCTCAATTCACTTGCCAACTTTTGCAACTCATCGTGTAGCCCAAATTTGGCATTGTCTAAATCCATATTGCGAATGCCTTTCGG